>DATJZY010000061.1 GCA_035577985.1 Candidatus Eisenbacteria bacterium | reverse complement strand
ACCGCAACGGCCATGGTCATGCCCAGCATGGACGCCCTCATCGAAGGCAGCGAGACCGTCATCGTGACCGTCGTCGACGGCCCACAGTACGACGTGGGCACGCCGGCCATGGCGACGGTGACGATCGCCGACGGCAATGCGCCCACGTCGACGACGACGTCCAGCAGCACGAGCACCTCCACCACCAGCAGCTCGACGACGACCACGCTACCGCCGAACATGTGCGAGGCCTTCGTCGACGGCCCCACATTCGACTCGATCGCATGCCGCATCCGCGCGCTCCGCGAGCAGGTGCTCGCCGAGAGCGGCCTCGGCACGTTCCAGGCGAAGCTGACGGCCAAGCTGGTGAAGGTGCTCAACTTCACGAACCAGGCAATCGACAGCTGCCGCGCAGGAAAGCTCGGCCCGACCCGCAAGCGCCTGAAGAAGGCGGCGAAGGGCCTCACGGTCTACCGCCGCATGCTCGCGAGCCAGGCCGCGGTGACGAAGATCGGCCCGACGGTACGCCAGAGCTTCCTCGACCTCGGCGAGCCCATGCGGGCCGACGCGACGACCCTCCGCACCATCGTCGCCTGCCCGTCCGACGCCCCGGCCGAGTAGCGGCGCCGCGCCGACGGCGCGCGGGATCGGTTGACAAACGTTCGTTCGTGGGACTACGCCAGTCCCCCCATGAGCACGTCACCCGCCTCCGTGGAACCCATGCGCGCCGAGGTCACCATGGAGTTCCCGTACAAGCACTCGACGGGCGAGACCATCGGGCGCTTCCTGGCCGGGCTGAAGGAGCAGAAGAAGATCTGGGGCCAGCGGGTGACGGGGCAAGGCGTCGTCGTCCCGCCGCTCGGCTACTCAGAGGTCGACGCCTCGGCCGGCGGCGAGTGGGTCGAGGTGAAGCCGACCGGCACCGTCACCGCCGTCGCGATCGTCGCGAAGCCGCTGGCGGACCTCCATCCGTCCACGACGCCCTTCGCCTTCGTGCTCGTGAAGCTCGACGGCGCCGACACCGCGCTCGCCCACGTCGTCACCGAGGGGCACGAGCGCGTGAAGGTCGGCTCGCGCGTCGAAGCGGTGTGGGCCGCCGACGACGAGCGTACCGGCACCATCCGCGACATCGCGCGCTTCCGCGTCGCCTGAATCACGATCCCGAGGTCACAGATGAACGAACCCCCGAAGGAACCCGTCAAGTACGTCGACTCGCACGTGCGGCTGCCGTACCACTACGTCGCCGGGGACTATCGCGCGAAGCAGCTCCGTGCCTTCAAGGACAAGAAGATCCTCGGCTCGAAGTGCTCGAAGACCGGCAAGGTCTTCATTCCGCCGATCGTGAACTCGCCCGCGAGCTTCGCGCCGTGCACCGAGTTCGTCGAGGTCGCGGACAGGGGCGTCGTCACGACCTTCTGCGTCGTCAACATCCCCGTCATCGGGCGCGACATCGAGCTGCCGTACGTCGCCGCGTCGGTGGCGCTCGACGGCGCGGACATCTCGATCTTCGCGGCGATCCAGCAGTGCAAGCCCGAGGACGTACGCATGGGCATGCGCGTCGAGGCGGTCTGGAAGCCCGACGCCGAGCGCCAGGGCAACCACGAGGACATCCTCTACTTCCGGCCGACGGGCGAGCCCGACGCGCCGCTCGCCTCGTTCATCCACCGCCTATGAGCCAGAAGCTGCGCAACATCGCCATCGTCGGCTTCGCCCAGATGCCGACCGTCGCGCGCGACGAGCACCGCATGTCGACCGAGATGCTCTATCCCGTCGTCCGCGAGGCGCTCGACCAGGTCGGGGTCACGCGCGACGACATCGACTACCAGGTTTCCGCCTCGACCGACTACGCCGACGGCCGTCCGTTCGGCTTCGTCGCCGCGCTCGACGTCATGGGCTCGTGGCCGCCGCGGCAGGACCTGCATTTGGAGATGGACGGCAGCTTCGCCGCCTATTACGCGTGGGTGAAGCTGCAGACGGGCGAGGTCGACACCGCCATCGTGTGCGGACACGGGAAGACGTCCGAAGGCGAGCCCGACCGGGTGTACAACCTGCAGCTCGAGCCATACTACCACGCCGCGATCGGGCTCGATCCCACGTCGACGTCGGCGCTGCAGGCGAGCGCGTACATGGCGCGCACCGGTGTCGGCGACGCCGATCTCGCGGCGATCGCGGCGCGCAACCGGGCCGCCGGTGCGAAGAATCCCGACGCGCAGCTCCGCGAGGCGGCGAGCGCAAGCGAGCTGCAGAAGACGCCCTTCAAGGTGTCACCGCTGCGCGAGGGCTACCTCCCGCGCATCGGCGAGAGCGCCACCTGCCTGGTCCTCGCGGCCGAGGGCAAAGCCGAGAAGCTCTGCAAGAAGCCGGCGTGGATCCACGGCGCCCACCAGATCGCCGAGATGCAGACGATCGGGGCGCGCGATCTCACCCGCAGCGCGTCGACCGAGCTCGCAGCGAAGAAGGCCTTCGCGATGGCGGGGCTCGCGAGCGCCCGCGACGTCGACGTCGTCGAGCTCCTGGCGCAGAACCCGGCACAGGAGATGATCGTGCTCGAGGCCCTCGGGCTCGATCCGAAGGGATCGAAGCCAGCCGTGAACCCGTCGGGCGGCGCCCTGTGCGCCGATCCGATCATGAGCACCGGCCTCGTCCGTCTCGGCGAGACGTTTCGGCAGCTCTCGGGTGGCGCAGGCGCACGTCAGGTGGCCGGTGCCAGGCGCGCCATCGCGCACGCCGCGCAGGGACACTGCCTGCAGCAGAACATCGTCTGGGTGCTCGGCACCGAGCGGAGGTGGTCATGAGCCGGCCGGTTGCCGTCGTCGGCGTCGGCCAGACGAAGCACGCGGCCCGCCGCTCCGACCACAGCATCATGGGGCTCGTGCGCGAGGCGGTCGATCGCGCGCTCGCCGACGCCGGGCTCGAGCACAAGGACATCGACGCGGTCGTCATCGGCAAGGCGCCCGACATGCTCGAGGGCGTGGCGCAGCCCGAGCAGATGCTCGTCGGCGCCCTCGGCGCGCACATGAAGCCGATGATCCGCGTGCACACCGCCGGATCGGTCGGCGCGTCGACCGCCATCACGGCCGCGACGCACGTGCAGTCCGGCCTCTTCGATCGCGTGCTCACGGTCGCCTTCGAGAAGCAGTCCGAGGGCAACGCCATGTGGGCGCTCTCGCCGTCCATGCCGTTCACGCCGCCGCTCGTCGCCGGCGCAGGCGGCTTCTTCGCGCCGTACTGCCGCGCCTACATCACCAAGACCGGCGCGCCGGCGCACATCGGCCCCATGATCGCCGCCAACGCGCGCGACAACGCGGGTCGCAACGAGTACGCGCACCTGACCGATCCCATGACCGTCGAGGACGTGATGAACTCCCCGATGCTCTGGGAGCCGATCCGCTACCTCGAGACCTGTCCCTCGTCCGACGGCGCGATCGCCCTCGTCATCTCGAACCAGGAGCTGGCGAAGAAGGGCCCGCGGAAGCCGGCGTGGATCAAGGGCGCAGCCTCGTACGCCGAGGCCATGTGGGTGCCGGGTCGCGATCAGGTCTCGCCGCGCGCCGGCAAGGTGTGTGCCAAAGCCGTCTACGACAAGGCCGGCATCAAGGATCCGTGGAAGGAGATCCAGACCGCGGAGATCTACGTGCCGTTCTCGTGGTTCGAAGCCATGTGGCTCGAGAACCTCGGCTTCGCCGCCGAGGGCGACGGCTGGAAGGTGGTCGATCGCGGCGACCAGAAGTTCGGCCGCCACCTCCCGATCAACCCGTCGGGCGGCGTGCTGTGCACGAACCCGATCGGCGCGTCGGGCATGCTGCGCCTCGGCGAGGCCGCGCTTCAGGTGATGGGCCGCGCCGGCGCGCACCAGGTGGAAGGAACGAAGAACGCGCTGGGACACGCCTACGGTGGCGGCGCCCAGTACTTCGCGATGTGGGTCGTGTCGACGGAGCTCTGATCGATGTCCGAACCGGCAGTACTGTACGAGAAGAAGGACGGCATCGCGTTCGTCACGATGAACCGTCCCGAGGTCCGCAACGCCATCAATACCGAGATGCTGGTGCGTCTCGCCGACGCCTGGCAGGACGTGAACGACGATCCCGCCGTCCACGTCGCGATCCTGCGCGGCGCGGGCGACAAGGCCTTCTGCGCCGGGGCCGACCTCGACCGTCTCGTCCGCATGATGCAGGGCCTGCGCCCGCCGGAGACGGACTTCGACCAGCGCGTCCTCGCCGACTACTCCATCATCTACAAGGGCCTGCTGCGGAACTACGACGTCTACAAGCCGATCATCGCGCAGGTGCACGGCTTCGCCGTCGCGGGCGGGACGGAGATCCTCTCCTGCACCGACATCCGCATCGCGTCCGACGACGCGCTCTTCGGCCTGGCCGAGGTGAAGTGGAGCCTCTTCCCGATGGGCGGCTCGACGGTCCGGCTGCCGCGCCAGATCCCGTACTGCCACGCGATGGAGATCCTCCTAACCGGCGAGCAGATCCCGGCGCGCCGGGCCCTCGACATGGGGCTCATCTCCAAGGTCGTCCCGCGCGCCGAACTCGAGGCCGAAGCGCTCCGCTACGCCCGCATCATCAACGAGGCGGGCCCGCTCGCGGTCCAGGCGATCAAGAAGTCCGTTCTCGCCGGACGCGACCTCCTCCACACCGCGGCGCTCGAGAAGGAGATGGAGATCGGCGTGCCGGTGTCCATGTCCGAGGACTGCCGCGAGGGGACGAAGGCGTTCAAGGAGAAGCGGAAGCCGGTGTTCCGGGGACGGTGAGAGCGTAGCAAGCTCAAAGCTGCGAGTTGACCGAACCGCAAGCGTCGCGTCGCATCCTTGACAGGTGCCCGGCGGGCTGCGTCTCCTCTCCAAGGCATGGGACGTCTCCGGTCGCTCGCCGTCCACGCCGTCCTCGTGCTCGTGTCGACCGGCTTCGCGCTCGGGCTGCTCGAAGCCCTCATGCGGCGCGGGAGCCCGCCGCCGAACTTCTTCGACGAGCTCGAGAAGTACATGCAGACGGTGACCTACGCCGGGCATTCCTATCCGGTGCACCTGGCGAACTTCAGCGGTACGATTCTCGGCGTTCGCTTCCGCACGAACCGCGATGGGCTGCGCGATCGCGACTTCGCGGTGCCGAAGCCGCCGGGGACCCTCCGCATCCTGGCGCTCGGCGATTCGGTCACGCTCGGCTGGGGCGTGCCCGAGGACGCGATGTTCACGAAGCGGCTCGAGGGCATCCTGAGCGCCCGTCGTGGCGCGCCGGTCGAGGTCGTCACCGCCGCCGTCGCGGGCTGGAACACCGTCCAGGAGCTCGCCTTTCTGGCGCAGCAGGGGTTCGGCTACGAGCCGGACGTGGTCGTGGTCGGCTACGTCGTCAACGACAGCGGAACCCCGCTCATCGCTGCCGATCATCGCTCGCTGCGCGATCGCCTCGCGGTGACCCTGGTCACGAACAGCCGGCTGGCCGAGCTGGCGGCGGTCACCTACGCGAAGCTGACCGCTCCGACGGTGACGCCACCGCCGCCCGCGCCGCCTGCCGCGGGCCCGCCGCCCACGGCCACGCCCGGGCCAGTCGCGCCCGCCCCGCCGGCGCGGCCCGAGCCCTTCAGCGACGGCGATCGCGGCTGGCTCCGCAGCCGCGCGGCGCTCCAGCGCATGGCGACGCTCACGCGGGCGCGTGGCATTTCGTTCGCGGTCTTCTGCTTCAACGTCTACGGCCAGGCGATCGAAGAGAAGGGCTGCACGGAGGTCGAGCGCTTCGTCGCCGGGATCGAGGTGCCGGTCGTGTCGACCTACCACTGGTTCGACGGCACCGATCGCTCACGGTTCAGGCTGAGCCGCACAGACCCGCATCCGAACGCCGAGGGAAACGCGATCATCGCGACGCGGCTCGCCGACTGGCTGTGGGACACGATCCCGGCGCTGCACGCCCCGCGCGCGCCTTGAGCCGCGTGAAGGTGGTTTCAAGAAGTCCGTCCTCGCCGGGCGCGACCTGCTGCACACCGCCGCCCTCGAAAAGGAAATGGAGATCGGCGTGCCGGTCTCGATGTCCGAGGACTGCCGCGAGGGCACGAAGGCGTTCAAGGAGAAGCGGAAGCCGGTGTTCAAGGGACGGTAGCGCCTACGGACAGGTCACGACCATGGTAGTGGCGTCTATGCTCTCCCCGTCGCTCGCGTTCGCAGCGAACGTGCTCACTGCGGGGGCGTCCGCGCAGTAGCAGTCGCTTCGGCCGGGCGCCGTCGCCGTCCACGAGATCTCGACGGGCTGGGCCGTCGAGCGCGTGCACGTCGCCAGAGACGCGGAGCTGACACCGGGCGTCCACTCGCGACACTGGACCTGCCACATGTGATCATCCAGTTCGAGCGTCGTGCCGACCGAGCCGCTCGCCGTGCCGCTGGCCGCGTACGTCCACGTCCTGCCGGCGGCGCCGTCGATGCACGAGCACGGCTCTTCCTGGCAGGACACCTGCATCGTGACGTGAACCGGGAGCGGACAACATGCCTTCCTACGGCACTCGAATACGGCTTCCGACTGGCAGTTCTTCCACACGGAGCCGCAGGTCAACGGGGCTAGCTCGCTCACGCACCCGGGGTCGGCGCCTTCGACGCAGTCATGGATCAGTCCTTCGCAGCTCCGCATGCAGGGGGTCCGGCACCTCGTCCTGCACCTCCCCACCTCCTTCCTGCAGCCCTTGCGGATGTCCTTCGCCGAACAGTCCCCCGTGGGACACACCGAGGTGGCCTTGGCCATGCAAGAGTCCACCGTCGGACAATGGCGAATGCAGGTAAGCTTCTTCGCGACGCTGCAGGTCTCTTTGGCGCTGGCGCCGGTGGCGACGAGCGTCAGGAGCGAGAGAGCCATCGGAACAGCTGACCGAGCCGTCCTCATGCGCCTACCTCCGAGTTCGCGGTCGCCTGCTACCTATCTACGACGGATCGCCGGGAGCCACAAGGCGCGAGGAGGGGTGAGCGGTGGCGAACGTCCGGGCGACGGGCAGCCGGATTCAGCGTGACAGAAGCCCGACCTCTGCAAGCGTCGCAAGAAGAAGGCCCGATGTTCCGCGCAGCGCACATGGGCCGGCGCGGGTCCGGCCTTCCTTGACGGGCCCTTCGCTCCCGGCGTAGCGTCGCCCGGCGGAACAAGGGGGGGCGTTCGATACCTTGGGAGCCGGCGATACAGGCGTGCGTCGCATTCGGGTCACCGTGAGGTCGCGGGGCGTCGCCGTCGTCCTGCTCGCGCTTCTCCTCCTCGGCGCCGGGAGGTCGTTCGGCGCCGTCGACTTCCCGACCGGCCCGGCTCGCGGCTGGGCCTTCGGCCTCGTCACCACCAACGGCCTGCCGGACCTTGGGGGCCTCGTCGACGCCACGGAGATGCGGCATCAGAACGCGGACGGCTCGGAGGATCTCGTCGTCGACGCGGGCGACCACCAGGCGATCCACTTCGGCCCCGGCTGGTCGAGCCTCTTCAGCTCCGGGGCGGCAATGCACGGCTTCGCGCGCGTGAAGGTCGGTGTGGTCCGGCTCCACGTGGCGACGCTGGCCGCGGTCGACAAGCTCTCCGAGCCGCTCGGCAAGAACCCGTTTCAGGCGGCGGCCGGCATCGCGATGGCCGGAAACTTTCAGCTCACGCTGACCCCGCCTACCCCGCAGGGGAAGTCCCCGGGGGATCCGACCACGATGGCGATCCGGCCGGTCCTCGAATGCAGCGACGTCCTGGAGCTCTTCATCGGAAACGTGCTCGGCGCGTACATGGGGCTCCACACCCAGATCGGGGCCTCGCTCCGGACGACGGACGACGAGATCCTCGGCGAAACCGGAACGGCCAACTTCGGCTGTGGCGCCTCGGTGCCGCCGATGGTCATCGGCGTCACGGCCGGGACGCCCGTCGTCGTCACCTACAGCGCGGCGCTCTCGGCGGTGTCGATCGCCGGCAACAACCTGCCCATCATCGGATCGACGACGGAGTTCCGCATCTTCGGCGTCGCCCTCAACACGGGCTATGTGCTCGTGACCGACGAGGAGGGCCACGGCGTCGTCGGGCAGGACGGCCACGACTACGGGGTGCCGCCCGTCGAGGAGACGATCACGACCACGACCGTCACCACGACCACGACGACGTTCGTGCCGCCGACGACGCTTCCGGGCTGCGCGGCCGAGGCCTACTGCGGCGACGGCATGCATCAGCCCGCATGCGGCGAGGCGTGCGACTGCCCGACGACGGCGCAGGGAGCAGCCGTGCTCGCGTGCGACGCCGCGACTTCGGTGCCCATGCTCGACCCGTCATGCGCGCGCTGCGTC
This sequence comes from Candidatus Eisenbacteria bacterium, assembly GCA_035577985.1. Taxonomy (NCBI): domain Bacteria; phylum Candidatus Eiseniibacteriota; species Candidatus Eiseniibacteriota bacterium. Next base: position 111,837 of record DATJZY010000061.1, on the reverse strand, counting down.
GGCTGCCAGATCGACCTCACGCCGTGCTCGACGACGAGCACGACCACGCCGGGCGCGACCACGACGAGCACGGACACCCTTCCCGAGCCGACGACGACCACCGGCCCCGAGCCGAGCACGACGACCACGACGCTGCCGCCGTCGTGTACCAGAGACGACGCGTGCACCGACGACGGCGATCCGTGCACGGCCGAGCAGTGCGTCGAGGGCGCTTGCCGGCGGTCGGACCTCGACGGCGTCCCGGGCGCTCGCTGCGCGTGCGATCGTCCTGCGTCGGCCGCGTGCGCCGGCCAGACGCTGCCGCCGCGCCTCACGAAGAAGATCGCCGCCGCGTGTCACGCGCTCGAGCGCGCGGAGGGCGCGACCAAGACGAAGCAGCGACGCAAGCTCGTGCAGAAGGCCGCGCGTGGTTGGCACGCGGCGGGCGGCGCATTGAGCAAACCGCCGGTCGGCAAAGCGCTGTCGCCGGACTGCATCACGGAGCTGGGCGCCGCCCTCGACGACGCCGCGGCTCGCACCGCTCGCGCGGCGACGCCGTAGCCCCGAACGGACCCCGAACCGCGGAGGCTCCGCGGTAAGAGGACCTACTGTGGAGCGATCGCTCGATCCAGTCGGTCGAGTGCTGTCGTCGCCTTCGCCTTCGCCTTGGCGAGCTTCCGCCCACCCTTGGCTTTCGTCGCCTTCTTCGCGGCTTTCCTCACCTTCTTGGCGAGCTTGTCGACTTTCGCCTTCGGGTCGGCGAGCACCAGCTGCGCCTTGAACTGCTTCAGGTAGGCGCCGAGCCCTTCTGCAATCGAGGTGAGCTCGCTCTCGAGCGCCTCCTCGGATGCATCACCGGTCAGCGCGGCCACGATCGCCCTCGCTCGCGCGATCCGGGCCTTCAGCTCTGCGTTGACGAGGCAGTCGGCCACCCCGTTGGGGAGCGCCGCGTCGGTATCCGGAACCCCGCAGCCACAGGTGCCCGGCGCGGTCTTGCTGGGATCGCTCGGGCACAGGTCCAGGAACTCGACCGCGCCGACGTCGCAGACCGGGACGCCGTCCCCGTTGCCGTCGGTGGGCCGGACCTGGCCACGCTGGTCGGTGGCGGGACAATCGTTCGGATCCCCGCCGTCGATCGCGGCGCTCGCCGCCGCCGGCAGGTGCGTGAGGGTCGGCCCGCCGTTGTCGGCCAGGGGACCGAGCTGCGGGTCGACGTCGTTGCGATCGTGCGCGCCGCTGAGACCACAGGTGCCGTTCGAATCGACGTTGAAGTCGCCCGACATGATCGGGTCCCCCGTGCAGTGGTTCGCGGCGGCGCCCGAGATGATCGAGCTCGCAAGGGTGATGGGGCTATTGTCGTTCAAGATCGCGCTTCCGTGGGGAGCGGAGTTGTCGGCGAGAGTGACGTTGCGAAAGGTGAAGGTGCCAACGAGGTACGCGCCGCCTCCCGAGAAGTCGGCGACGTTGCCGGAGAACGTGACGTTGCTCAGCGTCGACGCAAACCCCGGCCCGAGAAACACGCCGCCACCCTGGCCGGAAGAGCTGGCGGCACGGTTGGTCGAAATCGTCGAATTTGCGATGGTGATCGTGAGACCCGCGCCGATTGCGGAGATGCCCCCGCCCCGATTCGCGGCGATATTGCCCTCGATGGTCGAGTCGGTCATGCCGACCATCGTGCCGGTGATGTATGCCCCGCCGCCGGGCCCGGTGCCGCTGCCGTTGCGCAGGAGCCGGACGCGCGTGAGCGTCGCGTTCGTTCCACCGAGGAACAAGCCGCCCCCCATCCCGCTCGAGTTGTCGCTCGCCTCGACGTCGGTCAACGTGACGGTTCCGCCGGCGGCGCCGGCAGAGAGCCCTCCCCCGAACCCGGAGCCGCCGTCGTTGCGGCGCAACACGGTGTCCATGACCGTCGCGCCGGCGGCGCCGGCGCTCACGGAAAGGCCGCCGAAGCCGGTGAGGCCCACGTTGTCGGAGAACTCGCTTCCGGTCACCTGCACCGTACCGATCGCCTTCAGGTAGGCGCCGCCGTATGCGCCTCCCAGGTTGGCGAGCACCTGGGTCCTGGAGACGGTGACGCTGCCTGGGCCCGTACCCAGGAGCGCCCCGCCACCGGCCGTCGACCGATTCCGGTCGAACAGGCACCCGTCGAGCGAGAACGTGGTGCTTCCTACTGCGGCGACGGCCCCGGTGAGGGTCGCGAAATTCGACGAGAAGGTGCAGCTCGTCAGGGTCACCGCGCCGGTGGACGCGCTCGCGAGCGCACCAGCGCCTCCACCGAGGCTTCCGTTGGTCGTGAATTCCGTGTTGGTGACGACGAGATTGCCCGTCCCATTGAAGCCGAGCGCCCCGCCGTCGCCGCCCGAGGCGACGTTCGCGTGGAAGACGCCGTCGGAGATGGTGAGCGCCCCGTCGTCGTGCCAGAGCGCCCCTCCCGTGGTGGCCACATTGCGCTCGAAGCGCACGCGCTCGATCGCGACCGTGCCTGTCGTCTCGTAGAGGCCCCCGCCGGGACCCGTAACGAACCCGCTACGCACGGTCATGTCGCGCAGGGTCAGCGCGGAGGCGAACGAGTGCAGAACGCGATCCACACCGAGCCCGTCGACGAGCGTGGTCTCCCGTCCCGCGCCGTCGATCTCGAGCGGGTCGATGACGTCGAGATCGCCCGTCGCCGCAGCGTCCTCGCCGGCGCCCGCGAGCGTGAGGAGGAACAGCCCCTCCGGCAGCGTGACGACGTCGGGGCCGGCGTGTGCGTTCGCCTCCTGGACGGCGGCGCGCAGCGTGCAGGCCCCGGTCGCCGTCGCGCAGCTCCCGTCGCCCGGAACGACGTCGATTGCGTCGATGGGGCTGTTGACCGCGTACGTGTCGGCCGCAGCCCGCGCCGCCACGAGTAGCACCCCCATCCCGAAGGCACCCAGACACAGCCGGCTGAGGGTCCTCACCCGTCCTGATCCTCTGGGGCTCCCTTGCCCCGGGCGACCCCGCCCACGCAAGCCCCGAGACGGCCTCCGGCGCGTTGCCGATGCAGCCGCTCCGAGCTGCTCACGTCGGCTCTGCCCGAGGGTCTTCGCGTCGCGCAATTGCCCTCAGGACGTCCATCGGGTCTCGACGTCCAGCGCCTTCGCAGCCTGCGAGCGACCGCTCGCGGCTACTGGAAGTACCCTTCGCAGTAGTAGGCGCCGAAGTAGACCCCGTGCGTGTCGACCAGCGCGCCCCTCTCTCCATGAATGGGCTCGTAGATCGCCGTGTCGGGCGCCTTCTCGCGGCCCAGCGAGGCGAGCCCCACCGGGACGTTCAGCAGGCCGTCGGTGAAGCGCATCACCGCAGCGACCGTGTTGAGCAGCACGCAGGACGGCACGTAGGCGACGCCCATGACCGGCGTCATGAGCGCCTTTTCCAGCACTGATTGCTTGCCGTTGATGTAGTACTTCCGTACGAAGGTCGAGCCCGCGGTGTACGGTGAGAGGGCGAGGTCGAGGGGCGTCCCGACGAGGTCCATCCCGGCGCGCGAGAGCGTGTCAGTTTCCGCCAGCGCAGGGCCCACCCATAGCAGTGCGGTTGCCAGCAGAGCTGCGGTTGCGGTCCGTCGTGCCGATCGCATCCCCATGGTCCCCCCTTTGTCGACGCCACTTCGTCGCGACGTCGACTGCCGCTACGGGTCGACTGTGTAGTCGGGAGGTGCGCGACTCGTCAAGTGGCGGTGGCGCCACGAACCGCCCGGCCGGGGGCGCGAGCGTTGCGCCACGGCCCGCCCTCTGGAAGAAGCCGCGCATGTCGCACGATCGCAGTGGTACCGCGGAGCCGAGGATGGTCGACCTCTCCGACGAGGAGGGCGTCAAGCGCGTCCTGTCGACGACCATCCTGGGCCTCTGGGACATCGTCAACAACCTCACGCGCCTGCGTCCGACGCGGCGTGATCGCTATCGCGTCGCCATCTTCGGCTCCGCGCGCGCGCAGCCGGGGACGTTCGTCTACGACGAGGTGAAGCGGGTCGCCACCGCGCTCACCGCGATGGGTTGCGACATCGTCACCGGCGGCGGGCCGGGGCTGATGCAGGCGGCCAACGAGGGTGCCGTCGCGGCCGGGATGCCAGAGCGCTCCACGGGGATCCGTGTCGAGCTACCCTTCGAGCAGGAGGTGAATCCGTTCGTCGAACAGGTCTTCGAGCACCGCACCTTCTTCACGCGCCTCCACCACTTCGTGCTCGCCTCCGACGCGTTCGTCGTCGTGCCCGGCGGGATCGGCACGGTCCTGGAGACGATGATGATCTGGCAGCTCCTGCAGGTGCGCCACGTGCAGGACGTCCCGTTGATTCTCGTCGGCCGGATGTGGGCTGGCCTGGTCGAGTGGGCGAGGACGAGCATGCTCGATCCACGCCTGCCGATGGCCAATGCCCAGGACTTCGACATTCCGCGCTGCCTCGAGACGGCCGACGAGGCGATCGCGGTGGTGCGGGACCTGCACGCGAAATGGCGCGCGGCGGAGCCGCGAAGCGCCTGCTAGGGGAACGCGACGATCTCGTCGTCGAGCGGCAGCTGATCCGCATGGGCGCCCGCCAGCGCGCCCCGATCGATCGTAGCCGGTTCGCCGTTCCACAGCGCGTCCTCGTTCGTCAGCCGACCCTCGCCGGTGAAGGACGCCAAGACGTACGGAAGCCCGTTGGCCACGAGCGGCGACGGTGCGTCCATGACGTGGAAATGGAGGTGTGGTGCGTCGGTGTTGCCGGAGTTTCCGAGCAGCCCGAGGGGCTGGCCGCGACGAACGTGATCCCCCTTGCGGACGCGAACGCTTCCGGGCTGGAGGTGTGCGTAGAGGGCGAAGCGGCCGTCGCCGATGTCGACGATGACGTGATTCCCCGCGGCGTTCGAGATGGTCGCATCGGGCGGGCGCGTGGCCGGTACCTGCTCGGGCAGCGCGTTCTCCGTCTCGACCACGATGCCGCGCGCGACCGAGAGGACTTCCACGCCGTAGAACGCGTAGCTCGAGAGCTGAGACTTGTCGCCCGTGAACAGCCGGCCGTCGCCGGCGAGCTGCACGAAGTCGATGGCGAAGCGCTCCGCGACGCGGATCGTGCCGTCGATGGGCAGGGTCGCGCCGCGATGGGCGGTGATGGGCGTGCAGCAGCCGTTCGCGACCAGCCAACGCGGGCCGCGGAGCGGGGAAGACAGCACGACCGCACGTCGTTGCGCGACGCCGACCGGCGCACCGACGAACGTGATCGCCTTCGCGGCCGGCGGCGACGGATCGCGGTCGCCCGGCTCTGGCGGCGGCGTCGCTCCCGGGGCCACGGTGATGGCAAAGCGGTGCGAGAGCGCGCGCGGCGCGCGAGCGCCCGCCGGCAACGACACGTCCATGAACAGGGTCGCCGACGCGCCGGCGCCGATCGCGGTGCCGCCGGCGCCCCCCGCGAGCCGGAGCATGCCTCCGAGATCCGGACCCTGCATGCGTGCGACGACCGTCTCCGTGGCGGCGTCCAGCGCCTCGACCGTGTCGAGGCTCACCTGCGAGCTGGCGAAGTTCATGATCAGCAGCTCGTAGGCGAGGTGCAGGCGGGCGTCCGCTCCCTGCACCGGGTCGACCGGTGCGACGGCGCGAACCACGAGCGGCGCGACGACGGCGGCGGCCGCAGCGGGCACCGACGCGGCGAGTGTGGCGAGAATCGGCAAAAGAAGGCGGACCGTCACGGGCACGTGTGTCGACTCCGCCGGGTGGCGCGGATGTCGTGCGCGGCGGCGGCGATGAACGATGGCGCCGCCTCGGTGGTCGAGACGGCGCCGCCGGAACGCGAGGGCTGAAGTCATGGGGCGGTCGCGACCGACGCCGCGGCGGGCGCCCCGATCTCGCGCTCGGGTGGAGACGGCGTGCCCGGTACGAGCGAGCCGAGCTCGAGCCCGACGGCCATCGACGCGACGAACACCAGGACGGCCGGCCATCCCGTCACCAGCGCGACCAGCGAGGGCCCAGGACAGTAGCCCGAGAGCCCCCAGCCGATCCCGAACAGCGCGGCGCCGCCCACGAGGCTCCCGGTGACGCGCTGGTGCTTCGGCAGCGAGAACCCGGGCGCAAGGATCGGCGCGGGACGTGCCAGAACCAGCCGGAACGAGACGAAGGTCACCGTCACCGCGGTCGTCATGACGAATGCCAGCGTGGGATCCCATGCTCCGGTGACGTCGAGGAAGCCCACGACCTTCGCCGGATTCGTCATGCCCGACAGACCGAGTCCGACCGCGAACAGCATCCCGAACGCGAACGCGCTGACGAAGGTCATGGGAGGGACGCTCCGACGACGTGCCTCACGACGTAGACCGTGAGAGCCCCGGTGGTCATGAAGGTCAGAGTGGCTGCGAGCGAGCGTCGTGAGCGGCGGGCAAGTCCGCACACGCCGTGACCGCTGGTGCAGCCGTTGCCGATCCGGGTTCCAACCCCGACCAGGAGCCCGGCCGCAGCGAGGCGGCCGACGGAGCGCGGGATCGTCGGGCCGAACGCGCCGGGATCGATCGACAGGACGAGCGCGCCGCCGGACAAGAGCCCCGCGACGAACGCCAGCCGCCAGGGCGTATCCTTTCCCCAGGGAGGAAGAAGGCCGCTGAAGATGCCGGCGATCCGACCGTTGAACAGGAGCAGCCCGGTCGCGGCCGCACCGATGAGCGCCCCGCCGATCACCGCCTTCACGATTGCGTCGGGTGGCATCGCAGCGACCGCGTCTTGTCATGTCGTCGAGGCGCACGCCAGCGGTCGTGCGCCCGCCGTGGCGGTACGTATCGGGTGCTCGATCCGCTGACCGACGGGTGGCACTACCGCCCCGACTCGGCGAAACTCGACCCGCGTGCCGAGACCCAAAGAACCCTACGATCCCGTCGACTACGAGGTCCGCGTCGTCGGGGCGCCGCGACGCCGCTGCGCGACTTCTACCACGCGCTGCTCCGGCTCTCCTGGCCGGCGACCATCGGCTTCATCGCGGCCGGCTACTGCGCGGCGAACCTCCTCTTCGCGTGCGCCTACCTCGCGATCGGCGGAGTCGAGCATGCACGGCCAGGCTCGCTCCGCGACGCCTTCTACTTCAGCGTCCAGACCATGGGCACGATCGGCTACGGCTCGATGTACCCCGCGACCGACGGGGCGAACCTGCTCGTCGTGGTCGAGTCGACGGTGGGGCTCGTGCTGACGGCGCTGGCCACCGGCCTCGTGTTCGCCAAGTTCTCGCGCCCGACGGCGCGCCTGATGTTCTCGCGCAACGTCGTGCTCTCGCCGATGAACGGCGTGCCGACGTTGGCGTTTCGCATCGGCAATCGCCGGACGAACCACATCTTCGAAGCGCACGTCCGGGTCTCGATCATGCGCACCGAGCGGACGACCGAAGGCCGCGACTTCTATCGCACGACCGACCTCACGCTCACGCGTGATCGTCTCGATCTCACGCGCTCGTGGAACGTCCTCCACGTGGTCGACGAGACGAGCCCACTCTTCCGGGACACGCCCGAGTCGCTGGAGAGCGCCGGGGCCGAGCTCCTCGTCGCGGTGAGCGGCACGGACGACACCTGGATGCAGACGATCCACGCGATGCATCGCTACTCGGCCCGCCAGGTCGTCTGGGGCTACCGCCTGACCGACGTCATGAGCGAGCAGGGCGACGTCACCACGATCGATCTCTCGAAGTTCCACGACATCGAGCCGACCCAGCCTCTGCCGGGGTTTCCGTACCCGCGAGCGTAGGTTTCGACCTCGCGCGGGGGTCGGCCTCTGCCGGGTGTGTCGCCTCGGCCGGACACCACGTCCACTGCGGTGGTCAGAGGGGTCCCCGCGAGCGACCGATTCCGAAGGACGGGACGCGGTCCGCCGTTTGCTCCGTGGCGGCGTCATGAGCGCGAACGATTTCACCAACCAGGACAGCAAGGACGGCTACTCCGTGAAGCTCTGGCGCGGCGAGCGGATGTGTCTGGTCGGCATGGACGTCGACCAGCCCGAGGCCGACCTCGTGGGTTTCGCCATCGAGTCGAAGGCGCCGGGCGCGGCCGACTTCCAGCCGCTCCCCAACCGCATCGCCTTCTCCTACGACAAGCCGACCGCCGTGGCGGTGACGGGCGCCAGGCTGTTCTCCTCGCTCGATGCGCCCTTCCAGAAGTTCCGCTGGGTGCACTTCCCGCACGATCCGAAGGCCGGCACCTACCGCTACCGCGTCACCAAGATGCACATGCCGCAGGACGACGTCTTGAAGAAGGGCACGGCGATCGAGCTCGACATCTCGCTCGACCCGGTGACGTACGACGGCTTCCTGGACGTCGGCTTCACCCGCAACTTCGCGTCCTCGCAGGCCTACGCCGAGCGTTTCGGCAACAATCCGAACGTCATCCCGGCCACGGTCTCGAAGGGCCTCGAGTTCCAGAAGCTCTCGGATCCCAAGATGAAGGACGTCTATCGGTGGCTGGGCTTCGAGGCGTACGACCTGCTCTTCGGGTTCCTCGACGAGGCGCTCGCCGATCCGACGGTGACGATCGACGTGTTCGCGTACGATCTGAACGAGCCCGACATCCTGGTCCGCTTGGAGCAGTTCGGGTCGCGGCTCCGCGCCATCATCGACGACTCGGGCGAGCACCGTCCCGCGACGAGCGCGGAGTCGAAGGCGGCCAAGCGCCTCAAGGCGTCGGCCGGCGCCGACCACGTCCACCGCACGCACTTCTCGAGCCTGCAGCACAACAAGGTCTTCCTCGTGCGCAAGAACGGGACGCCGGACCGCGTGCTCTTCGGCTCGACCAATTTCAGCTTCCGCGGCCTCTACATCCAGGCCAACAACGTGCTCGTCTGCCGGGCCGCGCCGGCCGCCGCGCTGTTCGGTCAGCTCTTCGACCTCGCCTTCGCGAACCCCGCCGGCTATTCGAAGACCGCCCTCGCCGCGAAGTGGAATCTGGCGAAGGTCGACGGCAAGCCGCCGCTCACGTTCGGCCTCTCTCCGCATCCGAGCGACGACCTCACACTGACGCCGCTCGGCGCCGCGATCGAGCAGGCGACCTCATCGGTCTTCTTCTCGATCGCCTTCCTCTCGCAGACCTCCGGCCCGGTGCGAACCGCGATCGACGCCCTCGCGACGAAGCCGCTCTTCAGCTACGGCGTCGTCAACACCACCGGGAAGCTGAACGTCCACAAACCCGACGGCTCGATCGGCACCGTCGACTTCGAGTACCTCGCCGACCACGCACCCGAGCCGTTCAAGGGCGAGTGGTCGGGCGGCAAGGGCATCAACATCCATCACAAGTTCGTGGTGACCGACTTCAGCCTGCCGACCGCCAAGGTCTACACCGGTTCCTCGAATCTCTCGAAGACGGCCGAGACCAAGAACGGCGACAATCTGGTGATGATCGAGGATTGTCGCGTGGCGACCGGCTACGCGATCGAGGCGGTGCGCGTGTTCGACCACCTCCACTTCCGCACGACCATGAAGGACGCGAAGAAGGCGGCGAAGGACAAGAAGAAGCCGCCGCCGCTCAAGCTGCGCAAGCCGAGGACGATCAGCGGTTTCCCGGCGTGGTTCGAGCGGTTCTACAAGCCGGGCACCCAGCTCGAGCACGACCGGAAGCTCTTCGCGCGCTGACGTCGTACCCGCCGTCTCGCTGGGCGGTCAGGCATACGTCGCGGCGCTCTTGGCGACCAACCCATCGTCGCCGAACACGACGGCGATGCGCGGAGGGTGGAAGACGTTCCACGCCGCGATCCATTCGCCAGCGAAGTGCAGCGCCCGTTGACGGTCGATCATGCGAGCCTTCGCCGTCCAGGGCTCACGGCGGGCAGGCGGCGTCGGCGGCGGTCGAATTCTTCGCCAGGTACTTCTTCCCGGCGGTGAACTCGATGCTGCCGCCGAATCCCATGCAGTACCGCGCACCACCCAGGCGAAGCTCGATCAGTACGGGCCGCGGATCCGACGCAAGCCCGATCCCGAGTGCAGAACCCTTGCCGACGATCTTGATCCCCTTGCCGGGCTTGATCGAGATGCTCTTGATGGGGTTGCCCTTGGCGAAGGTGTAGCCGTTGGCCGGCTTCTTCTTCGAGATGTAGCGCCACCCCGAGGTCGCCAGGGGGTAGGTCTCGTCGAAGCCGCCATCACCGGAGGCAACGACGCGCAACTGGCCCCCCTCCTCCGTGGGGTCGTCGGCGCTGCTCGGGCCGGCTCCCAGCGTGACCGAGCTGTCCTTCGAGAGCAGGTTCAAGAGGGTCGCCTTCAACAGTAGCTTCTTGCCCGAGAGAAGCTGCGCCGGCAGCGTCGTGGTGGTGCTCGCGGGGACGGTCGCCGTCGTGGTGGTCGACGTCGGCGCGCTCGTCGTGGTGCTCGTCGACGTGGACGTGCTGGTGCTGCTGCTCGTCGTCGTCGTACTGGTGCTGCTCGTCGTCGTCGGGACGAGCGTGGTCGTGCTGGTCGAGCTCGTGGTCGACGAGGTCGTCGAGGTGCTGCTCGTGGTCGAGGTCGTCGTCGTGGTCGGCGGCGGGATGGCCTCGTCGCATCCCAGATCGAACCCGGCGCCCAGCGGGCGCGAATCGCCGTCGATGTCGGTCGTGACACCGACGCCGGGGCCGGCGTCGATCGCCGCGGAGCCCGGCTGCAGATGATAGTCGTCGCTCATCGGATCGACGAAGAGCGGGGTGCCTGCGACGGGGTGGCCGTTCGTGATGCCGCCACCCTGCGTGTCGGACGTGTTGCCGTCGAAGAGGTTGTAGTCCGCCGTCACGGTGCCCGTGTCGTTGTTGAGACCGACGCCGTGCGAGGTGAGGATGCTGTCGAGCAGCGTGACGGCGCCGCTGCTCACGTAGATCGCCGACCCCGGCAGGGCGAGGCTCGACGCGAACGTCGAGTGCCGGATGCTGCCGCCGTTCCCGAGCCACAGTTGCTCGCCCTGGCCGCCGACGGCGTGGTTGCGGGCGAAGAGGGTGTTGTCGATCGTCCCACCGGCGAATTGGAGCAACCCGCCACCCGTGTTCGCCTGGTTGCCGACGAACGTCGCGCCGGAGATGGCGGTGGCGTTTGCGGCGATGGCGCCGCCGTTGACGTCGGCGGAGTTGGTGATGAACAGGGCGTCGTCGACGGTGACCGTGGGGCCACCGCAGTAGATGGCACCACCCCAACCGCCGAGCACGGCGCGGTTGCTCTCGAACCGACCACCCATCACCTGGATGGTGCCGCTCTGCGAGGCGAGCGCCCCACCGGCGTAGCGGCTCGTGTTGCGCAGGAACATGGTGTCGGTCGCGACCACCGCCAGTCCGCCGAACGAAGCGCCGCCCCAGTTGTTCTCGGCCGTGTTGCCGTCGAACGTGCTGCCGGTGAGGTGCGCATCGCCGAACGCCAGCACGCCGCCGGCCAGGTTCGAGGCGGTGTTGCGGAGATACTGGCAGCCCGTCACGGTCGCATCGGCACCCGCGCCGGTACCTCCCCCGCTGCCGGTCATCGTTTGATTGTCCGACACGATGGAATCGGTGATCGTGAGACTGGTCCCCGTATCGATCCCACCGCTGTTGCCGCCCATCAGGACGACGTTGAAGCTGACGAACGCGTTCGAGACGGTCGCGTTCAGCGGCGTCCAGGCCCCGCCGCCGTTGTTGCTGCGCGACGTGTTGCCGACGATCTGCGTGCCGTCGATCGTGATGTCGCCGTCGCTGTAGAGGCCACCGCCGCCGGCGCCCGAGTTCCGGAGCAGCCGACCGCCGTTCATTGTGACTCGGTTGTTCCCGGCGAATCCGCTGTATACGCCGCCCCCGCGGTACCCAGCGTAGTTGTCGGTCACTTCGACCGAATCGAGGACAGCCTGATACCACATGAAGAGCCCGCCTCCACCGCCCGACTGCGCGGTGTTGTTCGTGAACCGCACGTCGGTGAGCACCGTCGAGGTCGGCTGCACGCTCACGAAATCGGCGATGTACGCGCCCCCGCCCCAGTCGGCCGTCGTGTTGTGGATGAACTCGGTCGTGGAAATCGCAGTGACACCAAGCGCTATCAGGCCCCCGCCCCCGCGGTAGCCCTGCATCGTCGCGGTGGTGTTGTTCGCGAACCTGCTCCCCGTGATCGAGAGTGACCCGGCTGCATACAGACCGCCGCCGAACATGGCGGTGGCCGTGTTTCCGTCGAAGACGCTGTCGACGATCGTGACGTCCTGGGCGGCGAACACGCCGCCCCCGCTCTGGGCCGCCGTATTGCCCTGCAGCGTCACCCGCGTCAGCGTGAGCGGACCCGCGGCGTCGATGCCGCCGCCGGACCCGGCGCTGTGGGCGTTCCGGATCGTCAGGTCCGAAATGGCGACCGCCACGGCGCCCGTCTGGATCGCCTGCACGGTGGTCCCGCCATCGATGGCGAGGCTCGTCTGGCCCGGACCAACGATGGTCAGCGGATCGGTGATGCCGAGCGGCGTGGCGAGCGAGACGACGCAGGGACAACCGGCCAGGTTGAACGAGATCGTATCCGCGCCCGGCGCACCGTTGGCGCTGGTGATGGCATCTCGAAGTGAACCGACGCCGCTGTCACCCGTGGTCGTGACGACGAAATTGGCCGCTTGGGTCGACCAAGCGAACACGCAGACCGCGAACAGCGCCGCCCCACCACTCCGCATGCTCCACCCCACCACCGCATGACGCGCGGTTCGTCCCGGTTACTCCATTTTCCGCCGAGTGTCCAAGCGCGCCGGTGGCGCCACGAGCGTCAGTTGCAGTGCGCCGCCGCGACGAGCCCCACCCACTGCTCGAGCAGCATGTCCTCCGTGCCGCCCGGCGCGAACTGTGCGCCGCCGCCGTGCGGCACCAGGTCGAGCGGCTTCTGGACGATTCGCGACGCCGTCGGGTTGGCACTGTCGACGAATAGCGCGACCAGGCGGGCCGTCGCGCGCGGGTCGACCGCATCGATGTGCAAACGTGTCGCGGCCGCCTGGAAGCCGGGCGCATGGCAGGTCCCGCAGAGGCTGAAGACGCTCGTCATCAGTTGATCGTCGAAGAGCGTCTTGTTCTGATCGTAGACGGCGTCGCAGCTCGAGCCGTCGGTCGCGAAGGGCGGGTTCTGCGTGAAGGCGAGGCTGCCCACGAGCTTTCCACCCGGCGCCTTGATCTTGACGTTACCCTTGAGCGTCGTGCCCGAGATCTTCGCGGTCCAGCGCAGGAAGCCGCCCGTTCCACCGCCGCCGGAGACCTTGATGCGCTTCGGCGTCGCCTTGCCCTGCAAGAGGTAGGCGCCGCCGAACTTCGCGAGATCGATCGGCAGGGCGATCGTCCCCGTGACCTGGCTGCCCACCTGCGAGAACGTCGCCGACGCGGCGAGCGTCTGGGGAATCTTCTTTCCCGACAAGGTGCCGTCGAACGAGCCGGCGATCTGGGCCTGCGTCGGACGCAGCGGCAGCACCGCGAGCAAAAAGAAGGTGGCCGCTGCAATCCGTTCCGTGGTCGTCATCTCCCGATGTCCTCCTATGGTTTCATTCCGGTCGAGATCCAGCCTTTCACGAGGCCGAGGTCGCTGGGCGCGAGACCGCCGCCGGGCGGCATGCTGCCGCCCGCCATCCTCCCGAGCGCGACGCGCGCGTACCGCCGCACGCCGCCGTACGACGCCGCCCAGCCGTGGCAGGACGCGCACCGATGCGCGAAGAAGCTCCCCACGCCGTCGGCGCGGAAGGAGATCTCGTCGAGCCCGTTCGTGATCCGCAGCGACGTCGGCGCGACGCGCGGCACGAAGCGGGTGACTCTTCCCGACCAGCCGCTCGACCCGTCGGTCGGCGCGATCGTGAGGTGGTAGACGCCGGCGGCGGCCGTGGCCGTCGGTGCGAGCCGCGCGACGCGTCCGCGGGGCTCGATCGCCGCCGCGAGAATCGAAGCGCCGTCCGGATCCTCGAGCTGCGCCACCTGCGGCAGGCCGGACGCTCCCTGGGAGGCGCCGACCACGCAGCCGAGGCGCGAATTCGCCGGCATCGGAACGCCGACGATCTGCTCGCCCGTCCCCTGGATGGCGAGCGCGCGCGCCCATTTCTGCTTCGCGATCACGGTATAGAGTCCCTGCGATCCGTCCGTCGACGCGATCGCGAGCTCGTAGGTTCCCGTCTTCTGCACGGGAAGGTTCGTCCGCAGTCGGGAACCGCCCGGGAATGCGAGATCGAGGGGTGTGCCGTCGGGATCGGTGAGCGCGAGGCTCGCGACGAAGGCGGCGTGGAACGTGAGCTGCAACGTCGCGCCCTCGTCGAGATCGAGCGAGATGCGATCCGTCTCGCCCGCAGTCTTGGAGATGTCGCCGTGCGCCGTCCCTCCGCCGCCGAGACTGCCGGCGGCGTCGTCCGCGTGCGCGTGACGAGCGAGCGCCGCCACACCCATCGCGCTGATGCAGATCGAAATCACGAAGCGTCGAAGACTCATCCCACCTCTTCCGTGAGCACACCGATGACGCTGCAACCTGCTTGCACGGGAGGAATCGAGCAAGGGGTATGCCTTCATGCGGGCTTCACGTCGCGCGGGTAATCGTTGCATTTCGTCCCGCACGGGCACGACGGTTCACGCAGTCCGTTGCAGCGCGACTGCAAACGGTTGCAGTGATCGGAACGCGCCAGCCCGATGCGGTTGGCCAGTCCCGGCGAATCGGCGCGGCATCGTCCTTGCTCGTCATTGCCGGCATGTCGGTACGGAGTGCTCTTGCGGTCCGCGTCGCACGGTCGCTGGTTCTCGCGGTGGCGCTGGTCGCTCCGGCAGTCGCGGCGACGAGCCTCACCGGCTCGTACGCGGGCCAGCTCCGGGTGGCGCGGCCGTCGCAGACGTTCGACGTAGCCGCCGCGCTCACCGACGCGGCCGGGGTGCTGAGTGGCACCGTGGTGCTCGGCGCGACGGACCCGACGCTCGCCGGTACCTACCTCGTGCAGGGCAAGCTTCGCGGCACGCGCATTCGTCTCATCGGGAGCAGCTCGACCGGCGCCCGGCTCGTCGTACGCGGCACCCTCAACGCGAGCGGCGTCGCCGGCAGGGCCCGGGTGCGTGTCGCCGGAACGCGCGCGAAGGGCCGGCTCACGCTGACGCGCCGGGTGGCGACCGGCGACGGTTCGGCCTGCGATGCCGTCTTCACGCAGAATCAGCAGTTCTTCACCTCGCAGGTGATGGACCAGGTCCTCGTCCCCGTCTGCTCCGCATGCCACGCGGCGGGTGGACAGGCGCAGGCGACCCGCCTGCGCGTGGTGCGCGGCGATCCCGCCGCGACCGCGCGAGCCACGGTGCTGGTGATCGATCAGTCCGCTCCGACGTCCTCGCTGCTCCTCACCAAGCCGCTCGACGCCGTCCCGCACGGCGGTGGCCGTCAGCTCACCGCGGGCAGCACCCAGGCGCAGATCCTCGCGCAGTGGGTCGATCTCGTCGCGCAGGCGAATTGCTCGACGACGCCCACGGGGGGCGGGACGGGAGCCGACCTCTACGCCGCGCGCTGCGCCGGCTGTCACGGTGCGGATGGAGCCGGACTGGCGGGCGCGACCGACGTCCGCTGCACCGTGCGCAGCCTGCTCACCGACGCCGTCCGCAACGGCCGGGGCTCGGGGCCGAGCGCGATGCCCGCGTTCTCGACTACCGACCTTCCACAGGACCAGCTCACGACGATCGCCGACTACCTCCGCAGCCTGTGCAGCGGCAGCGGCGCGGACCTCTACGCCTCCAACTGCGCGAGCTGCCACGGCCCGACCGCGGGCGGCGGACGCAACGCCGACGGCGTCTTCGGTCCGAACGTCCGCTGCAGCGAGGGAGGCGATCTCGGCGAGGCCGTGCGCGGCGGCGCCGAAGGGATGCCGGCGTTCCCGTCGCTCGCGGGCTCGCAGCTCACCAAGCTCGGCCGATATCTGAGCAGCCTCTGCTCACTCGGCGGAGGTGGCGGCGACTGAAGACTCCGTTGCGCCGAGTACCCCCCGAGCCGTCGCGCCAACCCCCCGGCGGCTCACCGGCCGGCACCACCCCCTGGTGCCGGCCGGGCTCCCCGTTCACTCGAGCGGCAGCACGACGCGCACGGTTGCGTCGACGTCCGACGCCTCCAGATAGCCGATCGCCTTCGGGTCCGACGCCACGTAGCGCTTGATCGCGTCGCTCGACGACAGGACGGTCGGCGGAAAGACGCCGTGGAAATACTGCTCGTTCCAGTAGGCGGTGAGCTCGGCGCTGTCGGCGTGGAGCACGCGCTGCGAGAACCGCTCCCGGAGCGCGCTTCCCGACGGAAGGTTCAGCGCGACGATCGCGGATCCGTCGTCCCAGAAGCGCCGCTGGCCGAGATAGATGCGCCGGACGTCCTCGATCGCGAGCGTGTCCGTGCGGTCCGGATGGACGACCACGACCAACGCGGGGTCCCCCGAGCGTCCCGCCGCGATGCTCGCGAGCGCCAGTCCCACCACGAGGAGTGCAACCAGCCGCCGCATGTCAGAACAGGATCGCAATCGACGACTTGAAGCCGGGTGGCGACTCGTCGACGGGATGGTCGGCGGCCAGGTACTCGGCCTTCAGGACGAGCCACGGATAGGGCTTGTAGGCGAGGCCGCCGACGAAGAGGTCGCTCGCTCGTCCGCTGTCCCACGGATCCCAATGCTCGTAGCGTCCGACGACGTACAGATTCGGCAGCGTCTCGACGACGCCCTGGAGGTAGAGGCCCCACACCGCGTCGGTACGCTGCTCGCCGTCCTGGACGACGGCTTCCCCCATGACCTCGAAGCGATCGCGCTGGTAGAGCCCGTCGACGCCGCCGAGATAGCGCCACGCGCCGTGGTCCTCCGCCGCCAGGTACGACGCCCCGATGCTCCAGCCGGGCCATGCACTGTATTCGAGGCGCCCCCCGCCGCTGCGATCGGCGGGGTGCGACGTCGGCGTCGGATCGAGCTGGTTGGTGGCTTGGCCGTAAAGCTCGTAGGTGAGCGTGTTCGCGCCCGGGAACAGCGTGCCGAACACCATCGCGCCGGTCGTGTGCGGATCGAACGGCACCTCGGTGACGAGTGGACGCGACGTCGTCCACACGAGCGGCTGCGCGTGGATGACGTTCCAGCGCCCGACCGGCGTGAGGAACTTGCCGACGCGGATGCTGACCGCGTCCGACACGGCGAGGTCGCCGTAGAGCCGCTCGGCGGTGAATTGATAATCGGGGTTTCCCCACTGCCCGTCACCGTCGACCTGGACCAGGTCCTCGAACTCGAGCTCCGAGAAGATGTGCAGGCGCGCGAGCGGATCCCAGATGACGAAGAGGCTGAGATCGTCGAGCTTCAGCAGCGCCGGAGACCCCTCGTCGCGCACGAGGTTCACGTTCGAATAGCCGCCGAGCGTCAGGTGCGTGTCGCCGAGGTGCAGGCCCTGTCCCGGCAGGTAACGCACGTCTCCGATCGGCGTCGGCCAGCTGACGAGCGCGACGTCGGCTCCGGAGGCCGCGGCGGGCGGATCGGCCGCGTATACCGACGACGCCAGCAGGGCGACGAGCAGCACCGTGCCGGCTAGAGCGCGCCCGCTGACGCGGCGGCGTCCCTTGACTGCCTCGATGGACTCCAGCATCAGACGGTCGAGCGGCGAGGTGGCGCACCCTACGCGACGGGCGAACGACCCGCAACCGTTGACGCCGTGGTTCTCGCTGCGTTCGCTGCGCGGGAAGCTGCAGCTCTTCTCGCTCCTGCTCGTCCTCGTGCCCGGTGCGCTCATCGCGCTCATCACGCTCGATCGCGCGCGCGACGCGCTCGGGCGTGCGACCGGCCGGCAGCTCGCGGAGGTGGCGCACGACGCGCTCGAGGAGATCGCGACGGTGCTCGCCGACGCGCGCGCCAGCGTGCGCGGGTGGGCCCGCCAGGACGTCATGCGCGACGTGCTCGTCGGCGACGTCGACAAGCGGGTGACCCGCTTCTTCCTGGCGCTGCAGCACGAGGCGTCGCCCTACCGGGCGCTCGTGTGCACCGACCGCACCGGGCGCGTGGTCGCGGCGACCGACCCGAGCGAGATCGGCGGGATGCTGGCCGACCAGGCGTGGGTCCGCGCGGCGCTCGCGGGGGAGGAGTTCTTGGCGGGGCCGGGCCCGCTCGACGACGGATCCGACCAGACGGTCGAGATCGCCGTCCCGATCCGTGACGTCGCTGGCTCGGGGGCGCCCATCGGCGCGCTGCTGGCGCGGTACGACTGGGGAGACGCGATGAGCGTCGCCGACCGCATCCGGCGCACCCTCGTCCCGCACGGGCTGACGGTCGACCTCCTCCTGCTCGACCGCCACGGCACGATGCTGGGCGCGACGTGGCACGACGGGATCGATGCCCGCGAGCGCGACCTGCGACGCGCCGCGGGGCAGCGTCTCGCCGGGCAGATCCCCGCCGAGCGCGTTCGCGGGTTTCTCTCCCCGGAGGACGCGGCCGTGCTCGTCGGGTACGAGCGGGGCGACTACCTGAAGTTCGACTGGCTCGCGCTCGTGATGGAGCCGCTCGACGAGGCGTTCCGGCCGATCCGCGAGATGGAGCACCGGCTCGTCCTCGGCCTCGCCGCCGTGCTGCTCGGCGCCCTCGGCGTGGCGACGTATCTGGCCGGCCGGATGACCCGTCCGCTGCGCGAGCTCACGCAGGCCGCCGCCGAGATCGCACACGGCCGGTCACCGCACGCGCGCGTCGTCGCGCGATCGCGCGACGAGATCGGCCAGCTCGCGGCCACCTTCAACGGCATGGCAGCCGAGCTGCAGCGGGCACAGGAGGACCTCCTCACGGCCGCCAAGTTCGCGTTCGTCGGGGAGGTAGCGGCGGGCGTCGCCCACGAGGTGCGCACGCCCCTCGGCATCCTGCGCAGCTCGGCGCAGATGCTCGAGCGCTCGGTCCCGAAGGACCAGCCGCAGACCGTCGAGCTGGCGAGCATGATGATCGAGGAGGTCGACCGTCTCGACCGCGTGGTCGACGGGCTGCTCGAGCTCGCGCGCCCCCACGAACCGCTCGTCGAACCGACGTCGCTCCAGACGGTGCTCGAGCGCGCGCTCGAGTTCGTCGAGGCGCAGGCGCGCGAGAAGCGCATCGCGCTGGTTCGCGAGTTCGGCGCCGGGCCCGGCATGGCGCAGTGCGATCCCGAGCAGATCTATCAGGTCGCCCTCAACCTGATCGTGAACGCCCTCCAGATCCTGCCCGCCGGCGGCCACATCGCAGTGCGGACGCTGCCCCGACGGGGCAATCGGGTGGGGTTCGAGGTGAGCGACGACGGTCCCGGCATCGCGCCCGAGGTGCGGGATCGGATCTTTACACCCTTCTTCTCGCTGCGGGCCGGGGGAACGGGACTCGGCCTGGCCCTCGTCCAGCGTGTGGCGCACGAGCACCAGGGCACGGTATCCGTCGATAGCACCGTCGGGCGCGGCACGACCTTCCGGGTCGAGCTGCCGGCCGCGGAGGCCGGCGCATGACGAAAGCACTCGTGGTCGACGACGAACGGAAGATGCGCCGCATCCTCCAGATGGTGCTCGAGCGCATGAGCATCGATTCGGTCGTCGCCGAAACGGGAGCCGAAGCGCTCGAGCGCTTCGATCGCGAGCAGGTCGATCTCGTGCTCACCGATCTGAAGATGCCCGGGATGACGGGGATCGAGCTCCTGTCCGAGCTCCGCGTCCGCGACCCCGACCTGCCGGTCATCGTCCTCACCGCGTTCGGTACCGTGCAGACGGCGGTCGAAGCGATGAAGGCCGGCGCGTGCGACTACGTGCTGAAGCCGTTCGATCTCGACGCGATCGAGATCACCATCCGCAAGGCCCTCGACCTCAGCCGCTACCGGACCGAGAATCGCTACCTCCGCGAGCGCGAGGATCGGATCCCGGCGTTCGAGAACCTGGTCGGCGCCTCGCCGGCGATGCAGCAGGTCTACGAGCTGGTCCGTCGCCTGGGACCGACCCGGAGCACCGTCCTCGTCACCGGCGAGACCGGAACCGGGAAGGAGCTCGTCGCGCGCGCCATCCACGCCCTCAGCCCGCGACGCGAGCGCCTCTTCGTGCCGCTCAACTGCGCCGCGATCCCGGGTGAGCTGCTCGAGAGCGAGCTCTTCGGGCACACGCGGGGCGCGTTCACCGGGGCGCACGCGGATCGCGCGGGCAAGTTCGAGGTGGCCCATGGCGGGACGCTCTTCCTCGACGAGATCGGCGACATGCCGATCGCGCTGCAAGCGAAGCTTCTGCGCGTCCTGCAGGAGGGCGTGATCGAGCGCGTCGGCAGCAACAAGCCGATCGCGCTCGACGTCCGGATGATCTCGTCGACCCACCGCGATCTGCCGGCGCGGATCCGCGAGGGCACGTTCCGCGAGGATCTGTACTATCGCCTGAACGTGTTCAACGTCGCCCTGCCCCCGCTGCGGGATCGCCGCGAGGACATCGGGCACCTCGCCACCTTCCTCCTCACCCGCTTCGCCCGGGAGCTGGGACGCGAGATGCCGACCCTCACGGCCGAGGCGCTGGCGGCGCTCGAACGCTACGAGTGGCCGGGCAACGTCCGCGAGCTCCAGAACGTCATGGAGCGCGCCGCGGTGCTCGCGACCGGTCGTGAGATCGATCCCGCGGTCTTCCGGCAGCTCGGCCCCGCGGGCACCGGTCCCGCCCCCGAGCCCTCGCCCGAGAGCTTCGCGCTCGAGGCGGCGGTGGAGCAGTTCGAGCGCAAGCACATCCTGCGCGCCCTCGCCGCGGCCGGCGACAACAAGTCCCAGGCCGCGCGCCTGCTCGGGGTCAGCGAACGGACGCTCTGGTACAAGCTCAAGCGATACGGACTCTAGTGTCCTACTTCGCCTGCACCGACTCCAGGTGATCGAGGATCGCATCGAGCCGTCGCTGCGCGTAGGCGGCGGCGATGCCGGTTGCCGCCTGGCCCGCTGGCTCGAAGTGAAGCGCCCAGACCGGCATCTCGCGCGTCCCGTGGGACGCGACCGGATGCGCGCCGGTGACGACGGCGGCGACCTCGGCGCGCGGGAACTGCCCGCCGTGCGTGCGCGCGAGCTGGGTGAGGTCCGGTGGGGGCATCTTCAACGACGCGGCGACCGGACCACGCCCGCGCGCATCCGCGCCGTGACACGAGGCGCAGCACTCGAGATACGGATTCCCCGAGGGCGTTGTGCCGGCATCGGCCGCAGCGGCCCGGTCGGGCGCGTGCGACGCACAGCCCACCGCGCCTCCCAGCACCGCGATCATCGCCAGCGCGCGTCCGGTCCCCGTCATGCCCCCACCCCCTTCCCTCCTCTACACGGTTCCCGATCGGGATGCATGGCATCGCCTCGCGCCGCATGATCGACAGAGACGCGGGAGGGACCTGATGCGTGCTGAATGGCTGGTGGTCACGGGATGCTTTTGTCTCGGCGTGGCGCTCATCGAAGCGTGGTGCCTGACGGCGGTGCGGAACCTCCACGTCGCGGCGCTGAAACGCATCTTCCCCGACTCGCAGCAGCTCCTGCGGTCGCACATCGACTATCTGATGATGACCGGGCTGCTCTTCGTCTCGTACTTGATGTTCCGGCAGTTCGGCATCGTCCCGCCCGGCGTCCTGGTCGCAGCGGCCTGCGCGGGATCGATCATCAACCCCGGGGCGTTCCTGGCCATGGCGATCGCGCCGCAGCTCGGCAAGAAGCCTCCGGCGCTGTTCGGTGGCATCGTCTCGGTGAGCTTCGTGCTCACGACCAGCGGCTACCTCGGCTCCGGGTGGCTGATCGCGCGGGCCGCGCTCGCCGCCGGGTGACCTACGGGATCGCGAGCGTCGTGCGGTACGCCGGATACGTGTCGACCATGAGGTAGGCCCGCACGCTCGCGGGCACCGTCACGCCGGCGAGCGGCACGCTGACGCTCCGGACGAGACCTCCCGCGTCCGTCTGCCGGGTGGTGACGAAGCCGTAGTCGACGGCGACGGGCTTGCCGGTCACCGCGTCGAGCAGCAGCAGGCTCACGGCGTGCTCGTCCGCGCGCAGCGTCGTTCCCGTGAGCGTGGCGGTGACGGCGGTGGCGTCGCCGGTGATGTCGACGGTTCCGACGCCGGCGGGGGCCTGCTGCGTACCGCCCTCGAAGGTGTGCAGATCGGCGCCGCCGAAGACCGTGAGGACGTCCGTGTCGGGGTTGCAGAACCCGAGCTGGCGCAGGAACTGGCCGTAGAAGAAGATCCCCGAGCAGATCCCCGAAACGTTGATCGCCGGGCTGGTGAAGGTGGGGCCGCCGGACCCGACGTCGGCGCGCGTCGCGATACGGAAGAACTGGAACGGGATCCGGAACGCGTTGAAGGCGATCGCGAAGCCGGACTCGTTCACGAACGTGAGGGCGCCGTCGCGGTAGTCGACCTCCAGGGGGAAGAGCACCTTGGTCGCCGGCTCGATCACCGTCCGGTTCTCGCCCTCGGCGAGCTTCGCGCCCACGACCCACGCGAGCGACGTCCCGGGCGCGGTGCTCTCGACGAAGCCGAGCAGATAGTGGATCGAGTCGAAGCCGATCTGGTTGTAGCTCGGCAGGATGGTCGGCAGCGGCGCGGCGACGCGCGACAGCTCGAGCACCCCGGCCGGATCGCCCGGCATCGACGGAACCGGAAGCGGGAGCACGAGGTCGCCGGCATTCGGCGTGCCCACCTGGAACGTGAACGTCTGCGAGAAGGTCCCGCCGACGTCACCGCCGGAGAAGCGCAAGCCTTCGCGCATCGGGCGTACGAGGTACTGGCCGTCGATCGTGACGGAGAGCGGGCCCGTCCACGGCGCCAGCGGCACGACGGTGAGGAACTTGCGGTCGCCGGAGATCTCGGTGCGAACCGTAACCGGTGGGTCGACGGTGACCGTGGTGTGCATGGCGTCGATGTGGGCGATCACCGTGTCGCCGTGCTCGCGCACGAAGAGCGAGAAGGCGAGCGGCTGGTTCGCGTCGATCGGGTCGAAGGTCGGGCCGTCGATCTGTCGGCCGAAGCGGCTCGTATAGTAGAGCGCGGCGCCGTCGCTCGGCAGATCCTCGGCTCCACCCGCGCGGCAGCGAGGGTCGAGCTCGTTCCGTGGCAGCAGGCAGAAGTCGTACGGTAGGTCGAAGACCTGTCCGCTCTCGCCCGCGATGACGATCGCGTCGGCGCCGAGCGCCGGTGAGGCGTTCAAGTCGTCGCGGTCGGCGTCGATGAGACGGATCGACCAGCGCAGCGTCCCGTCGGGATTGAGGACGTAGAGCCGGCCGTCGCCGGCCCCGACGTACACGTTGCCCGCGCCATCGATCGCCGGCGACGAGCGAATGGCGTCACGCGTGTCGAACTGCCAGCGCACGGTGCCGGTGGCGGGATCGAGACCGTACACGCTGCCGTCGGCGGACGCCTGGACGATCGTACCGTCGGGCAGCTCGCCCGGGCTCGCGTAGATGTGGTCACGCGCGCCGAACGGCGCGGGCCACACCTCTGCCCCGGTCGTGCCGTCGTAGGCGCGCACGAAACCGTCGAAGCCGCCCACGACGACGTGTCCGTCGCGGGTCAGGAGCGGGCTCGCGGCGATGGTGCCGTCGGTCCCGTGGCTCCAGAGCTTCGCGCCGGTCGCGCCGTCGAGCGCGAAGGTGTTGTCGCCCAGGGCCGCGAGCAGGTTGTTGTTGCCGAGGAAGGCGCGCCCCGTGGCGGCGTCGACGGCGGGCAGCGACCACGTCTGGTCGGCGGTGCGAAAACGCCACGCGACCGCCGCGTCGTCGCGCGAGAGCGCGTAGGTGAAGAAGTTGTCGTTGGGGACGATCAGTCGCCCGTCGGCGCCGAGGGCGACGTTGCCCTCGAACCAGTCGATGAACGCCCCGGCCGACGGCGCGTCGGCGTCGAACGTCCACACCACGTCGCCCGTCTCGCGATCGAGCGCGTACAGCGTCCCGTCCCCGGACCCGAAGTAGACGCGGCCGCGGTCGTCGAGCAGCGCCGACGAGTCGACGATCTCGCCCGTGAGGCGCGACCATTTGAGCGTGCCGTCCTTCCGGATGGCGTAGAAGGTGCGATCCGCGGAGCCGACGTAGATCGTGCCGTCGCCGTCGATGACCGGCGAGCTGAAGATCCCCTTCCCCGTCTGGAAGGTCCAGCCGTCCCTGCCGGTGTCGGTCGGGATGGTGATCGGGCTGGCCCCGTCCTGACGCGCCGTGCGCCGGAACTTCGGCCACGGGCTCGTCGGATCGAGCGCGACGTCGTACTGGAAGGGCGCACGCGTGGCGCGCAGCTTGCGGATGCGCGGCTTCGATCCCGGGATCGTGACGATGCCCCGCAACGTGCGACACCCGCGGGCGGACAGGAGCGCACGCAGCTTCACGGCGCGCGGCGCGCCGTCGCACGACTTCCACGAGGCGCGGACGACGGTCCCGGCGCGCGTGGGGCGCACCTTGGCCGGCACCGGCGCGCATCCGGTCGTGATGGCGACCGTGCCGTCGTCGCCGATCACGACGGCTTCGGTCGCGGGCGCGGCGACGTCGGCAAGCAGATGCTTCCCGTCGGGCGTGAGGAAGCGGCCGAGCCCACACGGAGCGGGGCGCGAGCGTGCGAGGGCGGTCCCGGCTAGCAGGACGAGGATCAGGGCGAGGCGGCACATCGGGACAGGCCTACCGTCGCGGTACGTTTCGCGCCAGGGGCACTGCCACCGCGTGTGTCCGCCCTACCGCCGTCGCCGTCGTTCGGTGTATGACCTCCGCGTGAAGCCCTCCGAGAAGTGGGGACGGCTCGCCGAGGCGCTGCTCGGCGCGCCGGCGTTCACTGTGGCGGAGGTCGCCCAGGAGGCCGGCGTCGACCGGGCGCGGGCCGAGCGCCTGTGGCGCGCGCTCGGCTTTCCGCCGGCGGACGACGACGAGCGCGTGTTCACGCGCTCGGACGTCGAGGTCCTGCGCGCCGCCCATGCGCTCGTCGCGATGCAGGGAACCGATCCGGTCGAGCTGATCCAGTTGACGCGCGTCATCGGGCAGTCGCTCGCCCGCGTCGCCGACGCCCAGGTGACGGCGAGCGCCGAGCGACTCGCGCGGCTGCGCAGCGCGCCGACGTCGAGCGATGGCACCGTCGCCGAGCTCGTCGACCGCATCGAGGCGCTGGCGCCGAGCCTCGAGCAGTTCCTCGGCTACGTGTGGCGACGGCACCTGGTGGCGGCGCTGCGGCGCCTGTCGGCGCAGCCGTCCGCGGCCGATCGGACGCTCACGGTGGGCTTCGCCGATCTGGTCGGCTTCACGGCCATGAGCCAGGCGCTCGACGCCGGCGAGCTGGCGGCGATGGTCGATCGCTTCGAGGCGGTCGCCTACGAGCACATTCCCTCACGCGGCGGCCGGATCGTGAAGATGATCGGCGACGAGGTGATGTTCGCCGTCGACGAGGGCCCGTTCGCAGCCGACATCGGGATCGCCCTGGTCGAAGCACACGCGCGCGACGCGACGCTGCCCGAGTGCCGCGTCGGGCTCGCCACCGGGCCCACGCTCGCGTGGGAGGGCGATCTCTTCGGACCGACGGTGAATCTGGCGAGTCGCCTCGTGAACCTGGCGCGCCCCGGCACCGTGCTCCTGTCCGACGATCTGGGCGAAGGGTTGCAAGACGATCCCCGCTTCGAGCTGCGCCATCTGCGGCCGGTCGGCCTGCACGGCATCGGTCGCGTGCGTCCCTGGGTGCTGCGCCGCGCACGCGTATAGTCCAAGGAGGAATGACGTCATGAGCGACCAAGCATCGTCGTTGTTGGGCGGTCTCGTCACGGGAACGAATCGCGTCGGATGGGCGCTCGTGATCCTCGGCCTCGTCGCCGCGCTGGCGCCGATCGCCGCCGGCGCCGCGGTGATCGTCGTGATCGGGCTCGTGCTGCTCGTGGCCGCGGCGTTGATGGGGCTGTGGGGCATGCGCGCCCGGGAAGCGGGTCGCGGCAACGCGGGGCTCGTAGTCGCCGTGCTGGCCGCGATCGCGGGCCTCGTGCTGGTCTTCCAGCCGACGGCGGGCCTGTCGCTGGTACGCCTGCTGCTCGTCGCCTGGCTCGTGCTGAGCGGCGCGGCCGAGGTCGCGGCGGCGTGGGGGCTGCGCTCGGACGACGACTGGACCTCGATGCTGGCCTCGGGCGTCGTCTCGATCCTCATGGGAGCCGCCCTGTGGGCCGACTGGCCGATCTCCGGCGCCCGCGCGATCGGTCTCTTCGTCGGCGTGAAGCTCGCTTCGATCGGCGGAGCCGTGGTGCGGGTGTCGCGGCGCCTGGACGCCGCCGGCGATCGGGTCGCGGACGTCCGCACGCGCCTGCGGTCTACCTGATCTGCTTCAGATCGGCGCGCAGAAGACCGATCGGGTCGGTGATCTTCGCCCGGAAGGCGGCATCGGGGAAGGCCTTCTGTCCCTTGCGCGACTTCACGCGCTTGGCGAGCTTCCCGAGCAGCTTGCCCGTCTTCTTGAAGCCGGCGCGGCGCTGGCGCCCCGCCGGAAGCTGATCGGCTGCGACCGCCGTGGTGCGTGCCTTCGCGAGGCTCGCGACAAGCTTGTCGGTGAGCGGGCCTGCCGGAGCGCCCTCGAACACCTCGCCGATGTCGTCGATGCGGCAGACGACCGACGCGCCGGTCGCCTCGCGCGCGCAGACGAGCTGGTCGAGGCGTGCGAGTGCATCGTCCATCGTGATGCCCTCCCACGCCTCTACCCGGAGGCGCGCGCGGCCGCGGTCGATCGCGCCGGCGAGCGGCTTGCCCGCCAGCGGGCGGAGCGCATCGAGGAACGCCGCCAGCGCCTGGATCTGCGCGCTCGACACGGTGGCGGGCTGGCCTTCGTCCAGCATCTGCAGGCTCGGCTGCCAGGCGAGGATCGCCGCCTTGCCGAGATCGCGGAGGTTCGTGTCGCTCACGATCGCCCGCGTGATCTCGCCGGTGTGCTGATAGTAGAGCGCGATACCCTTGCGGCCGCCTTCGAGCTTTCGGAAGAAGAGATCGCGCAGGCGGTAGAAGAGGAAGAAGTCGAGCTCTGCCGGCACACCGCGCGGGAACTTGGGGGAGAAGGCGTCGTACATGTTGAAGCATGCGTCATCGCAGATTCCCGGCAGCAGGACGCAGAAGGCGGTCAACGCACAGCAGTCGACGCCGCTCAGCGGCATGGTGGTGGTGGTGACGGTGGACTCGATGCCCCTCGACACCGCGAAGGGAATGGTTCCGCCCAACCCCAGGCATTCGAACGCGGCGTCGAAGATCGTGCAGTCGTCGTCGGTGAGGTCGAAGGGGGTCTCGCCGCGGCTGATCACGGCCGTCACCGCACCCGTCACGCGCGCGTCCGTATAGAGGTCCCACTTGGGATCGGTGCCGGCGTTCACGCGCACGGCGAACATCAGCGTGCGCACCTCCCCCGGACCCAGGTCGCCGAGCGCGAACGTGCAGGTCGTGTCGTCGCCCGACCCCGTGCACGTCCAGCCGGGCGTGCTCTGCGCCGGCTCGAAGGTGGTGTTCACCGGGACGTACTCCGTGACGACGACGCTCGACACCGGTCCGACGAAGTCGAGGTTCGTGACCGTCACCTCGTACGGCACGACCGAGCTGTCGCCCCAGTACAGATTGTGGTCGGTGTTGTGGATCGCGAGGTCCGCTCGGGCCGTCGCGGCCAGCCCCAGGACGACGAGCGTCACGCCCAATGAACGCATCGCACACCCCCTGGCGGGGAGACTCCCACCCGCGAGGGGCGACGTGCAATAGCGCATCGGGCGTCGCGACGCCCGGGCGCGTCCAAGGATCGCGAGCGAGCCCGGCGTCAGTGCACGGCGACGCGGACGCCGCGCCGGGCGAGCGCGCCGGGGACGTCGCCTTCGAGGAGCTGGGCGGCGCCCTCGTGCGCCTTCAGCGTCGCGTCCATGTGCGCGAGGCCGAGACCGCGGATGCACAGGTAGGAGTGCTCGGGCGGGGAGAGCTCGCTGATCGGCGGCACGCGGCGGGCGGCCTCTTCGAAGGCGCCGGGTGGGGGCATCATGCGGAACATCTCGTGCACCTCGGCCGCCCGATCGCAGAAGTGCATGTGGTCGGTGTTCTCGATGACGACCATGCGCTTGCGCTGCGAGGGCGTACGCGCGAGCAGCTCGTGCATGCCGTCCAGCGGCAGGAGCGTGTCGCGGTCGGCGACCAGGAAGAGCGTCGGCACCTCGCGGCCCCACTCGAAGTCGAGCGCGGCGCGCAGCAGCTCCACCGGCATCCAGCTCGCCCCGCCCGCGGGCGCGAGCGGCAGCGCGGCGCGGATGCGATGGTCCCGCGAGGTGACGGCGAGCGTCGTCCAGCCGCCGAAGCTGTGGCCCATCATGCCGATGCGCTGGGCGTCGATGAGCGCGCGGAGCTCCGGCGCGGCGCCGTCCACGAGCTGATCGATCACGGTCACGACGTCGGCGGGGCGCGCCGCGATGAACTCGCCGACTATCTCGTCGGTGTCGGGGATCGGCGTACCCGATCGCGTCATCAGCGTCAGCTGCGCGACATCGAGGAGCGTGTTGCCGGTGTGATCGCAGGCGGCGACGACATAGCCGTGGCTGGCGAGGTGCGTGCAGAGGAACGTGCTCTGGCGCCGGTGCCCGCCGAACCCGTGCGAGAACATGACGAGCGGGTACGACCCCGGACGCGGCGCTGCGTCACGCACGGCCTCCTGCGTGACGGCGGGGAAACCGGGAAGCACCTCGTAGCTGTCCTGCGACGAGACCTCGAGATCCGCACCGCGGTGCGCGTCGGTCGCGGGGTACCACACCTCGAGGGGCAGCGGCCGCCCTCCTCGCGCGGGGTCGCTGAAATGGAGGGTGCGCACGCCCACGGGCGAGGGGCCGCGATCGAACGGGTCGTAGCTCACGAGGCGGCAGTTAGACCGGTCCGACCCGGTCACGTCAAGGATCGCGACGGCTACTGCTCCGGCTGGAGCGGCGGCGTGGACCTCGTCCGCTCGGTCCCGGTGGTGAACTATCCGGTCGCGGCGCGAACCACGGCTGCGGCGTCGCACAAGGCTGCGACCTCCTGCTCGACGGCATCCACGACGTCGTGCAGATCGGGCAAGACGTCCCAATCCGCGTTGAAGCCCCAGTGCACGCGGCCGTCGTAGCTGAAGAGCGCGACGCCGAGCCCCTGCCCCTGGAACAACGGCACCACCGGATAGCAGGCCAGCATCCGCGCGCCGCACACGTAGACCGGGAAGGACGGTCCGGGCACGTTCGTCACGACGATGTTGTAGGGCTGCGCCATCGCGGCGAGCCGCGCGAACTCGGTGAAGAGCGTCGTGAACGTGCGGTCGGACAGCTCCTCCAGCACCTGCATGCCGAGCGCCTGATGCGAACCCTTGGCACGCGTCGTCTCGGCGACGACGCGTGCGAGCCGCTCGCGCGGATCGCGGGCGGCGAGTGGAAGCCGCGCGACGATCATCGCGACACGGTTGCCCATGTGCTCGCCCGCGGCGCGAACGTTCACCGGCAGCATGGCGCGGAAGTCGAGCGAGGCCGGGTCGACGCCGCGGCGGTACAGGAACCGCGCCAGCGCCCCCGACAGCACCGCCAGCACGACGTCGTTGACGGTGCCGCCCAGCCGCCCCTTCACCTCGCGGATCGCGCCGAGGTCGGTCGCGGCCCAGTCGAAGCGCCGATGCGGTCCGATCTCGACGTTGAGCGGCGTCGGGGACGAGGCGCGGAAGCCCGCGCTGACGGCTTCGAAGACGCCGCTCGCACCCGCGCTCGCCCGCCGCAGCAGGGCACCCGGCGCCTGCGCCGCCTCGCGGATGGTGCGCGCGATGGCGGAAGGGGCCGCGGCACGGTGGCAGAGCTCGTTGAAGAACAGCTGCGCCGGTCCGGGCGCGGGGCGCGGGATCCAGCGCGGCGGCGGCTCGGCGAGGCGCGGATCCTCGTCCGGCGTGGGACGCATCACCGATCCCGTCAGCTCGACGCTGCCGACGCCGTCGATCATGCAGTGATGCACCTTGGTCACGATCGCGAAGCGATCGCCCTCGAGCCCCTCGACGACCCACATCTCCCAGAGGGGTTTTCCGCGATCGAGCTGCTGCGACATCAGCCGACCGGCGAGGCGCTTCAGGAGCCGCTCGTCGCCCGGGCGCGGCAGATGCGTGTGCCGGAGGTGGTAGGCGAGGTTGAAGCGGGTGTCGTCGACCCAGACGGGATGGCGGAAGACGGGGCTGTAGACGAGGCGCTGGCGGTAGCGCGGGATGCGATGGATGCCGGCCTCCATGAGCGTGCGGATCCGATCGACGTCGATCCCGCCGGCCGCGTTCCGCAGCGGCGCCGCCTCGAAGATCGCGACTGCACCGATGTGCATGTGGGAGGTCGCGTCCTCGATGGCGAGAAAGCTCTGGTCGAGAGCCGTCAGCCGTTCGGCATGTACGTAGGCCATGGTCATGCTCCGCGGGTCTGGCCCGCCATCCAATGGGCCGCGGTCTTGGCCCACTCCACGATCGTATCACCAACGCCGGGCGCGAGCGCGGCGAGCTTCTCGAGCGTCGCGGCGCCCGGTGGAACGGACACCTCTACCAGCCCGAAGCGCGCGGCGGCGAACACCGCCCACACGACCCACGACGGCGGCATGTTGAGCGCGCTCGGCCAGAGGTCGAGGAACTCCTGGTCGTGCGACACCTGCTCGACCATCGGCGTCTCGACCACGCCTGGGAGGACGAGCGCCACGTGGATCGGCTCGCCGTGCAGCTCGCCGCGCAGCGCTTCGGTGATGCCGACCAGCGCGAACTTCGTCGCGCAGTAGCCGCCGAGTGGCGAGTAGCCGCGCCGGCCCGCCAGCGACGCCACGTTGACGATCGTGCCGCCGCGCCCCTCCCGCATGCGGCGCACGGCCTCCTGCATGACGAAGAGGGCACCGAAGAGGTTCACGCGCAGCATCGCGTCGAGATCGGCGGGCGCGAGGTCGGTCACCAGCGACGGGATCAGGATGCCGGCGTTGTTCACGACCACGTCGATCGGTCCCCAGGCGCGCGCCACCGTGTCGAACGCGGCGGCGACCGCGGCGGGCTGCGTGACGTCGGCGGGGGCCGCGAGGGCGGTGCCGCCGTTTCGCGCGACGTCCGCGGCGACGTCGTCGAGCAACGCGCGCCGCCTGGCGACGAGCCCCACCCGGGCTCCCGCTGCGGCGAACGCCACCGCCGTCGCGCGGCCGATGCCGCTCGACGCCCCTGTCACCAGAACGACCTTGTCTCGAAAGCCTTGCAGCCACGCCACCGGATCCCCCTAGTGCGTACGGCCCGGGTGCATGGCGTACGAGCGCAACACCTTCAGGTAGTTCGCCCGCTCGAAGGCCGCGGGCTCGGCACAGTGCTGATGGCTCATGCTGCCGCGCATCTGCCGGATCGACACGTACTCGTGCGCCTCCATCCACGCCCGCAGATCGCGCTCGACGATCCGCAGGTGCTCGACCCCGTGCCGGAGCAGGGCGGAGGCCATCATGGCGATCGACGCGCCGGCCATCATGGCCTTCAATACGTCCGTCGCTTCGTGCACGCCACCCGTGACCGCGAGGTCGGCCTTCACGTGGCCGTAGAGGATCGCGACCCAGCGCAGCCGCAGGCGCAGCTCACCCGGATTCGACAGGGTCAGGTTCGGCACCACCTCGAGCTGCTCGAGGTCGATGTCGGGCTGGTAGAAGCGATTGAACAGCACCAGGCCGTCGGCGCCCGCGAGATCGAGCTGGTGCGCGACGTTCGCGATGGCGCTGAAGAAGTGCGGGAGCTTCACGGCGAGCGGGATGCCGACGTGAACGCGCACGTCGCGCACGAGATCCAGGTACATCCGCTCGACCTCGCCGCCGGCGAGGAGTGGGTCCGTCGGGACGAAGTAGCAGTTGAGCTCGAGCGCATCGGCTCCGGCCTGCTCGATGGCGCGCGAGAACTCGACCCATCCGCCGGAGGAGACGCCGTTCAGGCTCGCCACGACCGGAACGTCGACCGCCGCCTTCACGCGCCGGATGTGCTCCAGGTAGGCGTCCGGGCCGCGGGCGAACGCGCCCGGCTCCGGGAAGTACGTGAGCGCCTCGGCGACGCTGTAGGCGTGGTGCGAGAGGTG
Organism: Candidatus Eisenbacteria bacterium; assembly: GCA_035577985.1. NCBI lineage: Bacteria > Candidatus Eiseniibacteriota > Candidatus Eiseniibacteriota bacterium. The sequence continues at coordinate 79,953 of DATJZY010000061.1, read as the reverse complement.
GTGGTCGAAGTCGTGGCTCTCGATCGCGAGCTGCTCCTCGAACAGCGAGTGGAGGACGACGGCCGCGACGCCCGCGTCCTCGGCGCGGCGAATGCTGTCGAGGTCCTCCGAGAGCGGCGACGCCGACAGGACGAGCGGCGAGCGCAGCTCGAAGCCCAGGTAGGAGGTCGAGAGGTCGATCATGCGCCACCCTCCGGGGCGGTCGCCAGACGTTCGTAGAGCCGCCAGCGTCGCTTCGCCTCCGCCTCGGCCTCCGCGAGGGCGGCCCGCGCCGCCTCGGGATTCGTGTGGGCGAGCATGGTGTAGCGGGTCTCGTTGTAGGCGAACTGCCGCAGCGGGATCGACGGCGCCTTCGCGTCGAGCTGGAAGGGATTCTCCCCGGCGGCCCGACGGCGGGGGTCGTAGCGGAACAGCGACCAGGCGCCCGAGCGCACCGCCGCGGCCTGCTGCGCGAGGCCGTGGACGAGGTCGTAGCCGTGCGCGATGCAGTGGCTGTACGCGACGACGAGCGAAGGACCGCGATACGACTCGGCTTCGCGGATGGCGCGCAGCGTGTGATTGTCGTCCGCTCCCATCGCGACCGTGGCCACGTAGATGGTGCCGTAGGTCGTCATGAGCAGCGCCAGGTCCTTCTTCGGCGCCGCCTTGCCGGCGGCGGCGAACTTCGCGACCGCTCCGCGCGGCGTCGCCTTCGACATCTGCCCGCCGGTGTTCGAGTAGACCTCGGTGTCGAGCACCAGGACGTTCACGTCGGCCCCCGAGGCGAGCACGTGGTCGAGCCCACCGAAGCCGATGTCGTACGCCCATCCGTCGCCCCCGACGATCCACACGGTCGTACGCACGAGCGCCTCGGCCACCGCGTCGAGCGCCCGGGCGGCGGGGTCGTCGATCGCCCGCAGCCGTTCGCGCAGCGCCGCCACGCGCGCGCGCTGCGCGCGGCGGCCCTCGTCGCTCGTCTGGTCGGCGTCGAGGAGCGGCGTGACGAGCGTGTCGCCGAGGCGCGGCGCGAGGCCGACCAGCAGGGTGCGCGCGAGCGCCGCTTGTTGGTCCACGGCGAGCCGCAGCCCGAAGCCGAATTCGGCATTGTCCTCGAACAGCGAGTTCGCCCAGGCCGGCCCGCGCCCTTCGGCATTCACCGTCCAGGGCGTCGTCGGCAGGTTGCCGCCGTAGATCGACGAGCATCCCGTGGCGTTCGCGATCAGCGCATGATCGCCGACGAGCTGCGAGACCAGCTTCAGGTACGGCGTCTCGCCGCATCCCGCGCACGCGCCCGAGAACTCGAAGAGCGGCTGCAGGAGCTGAACGTCCTTCACCTGGTGGAGCAGCAGGGGGCGGCGGTCGACCTCGGCGATCGTCCGGAAGAACTCCCAGCGCCGCTGTTCGTCTTCGCGCACCTCGGCGACCGGCGTCATGTTGATCGCCCGGCGGCGCGTCTGGGTCTTGTCCTTCACCGGGCACGCCTCGACGCACAGGGCGCAGCCGGTGCAGTCGTCCGGCGAGACCTGGAGCGTGTAGTGCTCGCCCGCGCGCTCGCGCCAGCGCGCGGGCGCCGACTTCCAGCCGGCCGGCGAGGTCGCGAGCGCGCCATCGCCGTAGACGTTGGCGCGGATCACGGCATGCGGACAGACGAGCACGCACTTGCCGCACTGGATGCACAGCTCGGTGTCCCACACCGGGACCGCATCGGCGATCTGACGCCGCTCCCACTGTGCCGTGCCGGTCGGCCAGGTGCCGTCGGTGGGCAGCGCGCTCACTGGGAGCCGATCGCCGTCGCCGGCGAGCAGCGTCGCGGTCACGTCGCGCACGAAGGCCGGCGCATCTGACGCGACCGGCGGACGGCGCTGTACCTCGCTCGTCACGGCCGCAGGGATGCTCACCTCGTGCAGGGCGGCGAGCGCGCTGTCGACGGCAGCCCAGTTCTTCCGCACGATCCCCTCGCCGCGCCGCCCGTAGGTCTTCTCGATGGAACGCTTGATGGCGGCGACGGCCTCGTCCTGCGGCAGCACGCCCGCCAGCGCGAGGAAGCAAGTCTGCATCACGGTGTTGACCCGGCCGCCCATCCCGGCGTCGGCGGCGACGCGGTCGCCGTCGATGACGAACAGACGCAGATGCCGCTCGAGAATCGTGTGCTGGACCTCCCGTGGGAGGCGATCCCACACGGCGGTGGGACCATACGGGCTGTTCAGCAGCACGGTGGCGTCCGGCAGGGCGGTCGCGAGCACGTCGAGCCGCTCGAGGAACGAGAACTGATGGACGCCGATGAAGTTCGCCTGCGAGACGAGATAGGGGGCACGAATGGGACGCGGGCCGAAACGCAGGTGCGACACGGTCGTCGAGCCCGACTTCTTGGAGTCGTATACGAAGTAGCCCTGCGCGAAGCGGTCGGTTTCTTCGCCGATGATCTTGATCGTGCTCTTGTTCGCGCTGACGGTGCCGTCGGATCCGAGGCCGTAGAAGACGGCGCGCACCGTGTCGGGGGTCTCGAGATCGAACGCCGGGTCGAACGCGAGGCTCGTGTGGGTCACGTCGTCGGTGATGCCCACCGTGAAGCCGCGCTTCGGCTGCGCCGTGTCGAGCTCGTCGAGGACCGCCTTCACCATCGCCGGCGTGAACTCCTTCGAGCCGAGGCCGTAGCGCCCGCCGACCACGCGGATGGGCCGGTCGTCCTCGGCGACCGCAGCGCACACGTCGAGGTAGAGCGGCTCGCCGATGGATCCCGGCTCCTTGGTCCGGTCGAGGACGGCGATCCGCCGCACCGTCGGCGGCAACACGTCGAGGAAGTGCCGGACCGAGAACGGCCGGTAGAGACGGACCGTGACCGCGCCCACCTTCTCGCCGCGCTGAGCGAGGCCGTGCACGGTCTCCGACGCGGTTTCGGCGCCCGATCCCATGAGCACGACCACGCGCTCGGCGTCGGGTGCGCCCGCGTAGTCGAAGAGCCCGTAGCGGCGGCCCGTGCGCGCGGCGAGCGCCGCCATCGCGTCCTCGACCAGGGCCGGACAGGCGAGGTAGTAGGGGTTCACGGCCTCGCGCCCCTGGAAGAAGACGTCGGGGTTCTGCGCGGTGCCACGGATCGTGGGGTGGGCGGGCGACAGCGCCCGCGCCCGGTGGGCCCGCACGAGCGCGTCGTCGACGAGCGCGCGGACGTCCTCCACGTCGAGGGGTGCGATCTTCGCGACCTCGTGCGAGGTGCGGAAGCCGTCGAAGAAGTGGACGAACGGCACTCGGGCGGCGAGCGTCGCCGCGTGGGCGACCAGCGCCAGGTCCATCGCCTCCTGCACCGAGCTCGAGGCGAGCATCGCGAATCCGGTCGCGCGCGTCGCCATCACGTCGCTGTGATCCCCGAAGATGGAGAGCGCCTGCGTCGCGACGGCGCGCGCGGCGACGTGGAGGACCGTCGGCGTGAGCTCGCCGGCGATCTTGTACATGTTGGGGATCATGAGGAGCAGGCCCTGCGAGGCGGTGAACGTGGTACCGAGCGCGCCACCCAGCAGCGCGCCGTGCAGCGTGCCGGCGGCGCCGGCCTCGCTCTGCAGCTCGACGACGCGCGGCGCGACGCCCCACAGGTTCGGCCGTCCCTCGCTCGCCCACTGGTCGGCCAGCTCGCCCATCGTGGACGACGGCGTGATCGGATAGATCGCGATGACCTCGCTCGCGAGGTAGGCGATGCGCGCGACGGCCTCGTTGCCGTCGATGGTCGTCCAGCGAGTGCCGTCCTCCACGCCGCGTTAGCAGGACCGATGCCGCCCGCCACGCCGCCCGGCCGCCCCCTCGAACACGACCCGGTTGGCAACCCTCGGAACGAACGCGTGCAGCGTCCCCGGCGGTGGGAATCTCCGGCCCGAACGCGCCTCGTCCCGGCCGCCCGTGGCGTCGCCCCTGGTACGGGTCCGCCGGTCCGCTATCCTCGCTGGATCGACACCCCCCACCATGCCACGCAGGGCCTCCTGCGGGACGGCACCTCCGTCCGCGTCCGGTCGATCCGACCCGACGACCGGGAGCGCCTGGCCGCGCTCTTCGGCCGGCTCTCGGCGCAGTCCGTCTACTATCGGTTCTTCGGCGCCAAGAAGCGGCTCTCGGACGACGAGCTCCGCCGGTTCACCGAGCTCGATGGAGTCGAGCGAGCCGCGGTCGTGGCGACGCTGCGGCGCGACGGCGACGAGCAGATCATCGGCGTCGCGCGCTACGCCGTCGGGGCGACGAGGACGCGCGGCGACGTCGCGTTCACCGTCGAGGACGCGTGGCAGGGCAAGGGCGTCGGCACGCTCCTGCTCGAACATCTCGCCGCATGGGCCCGCGCCAACGGCGTCACGGAGTTCGAGGCCGACGTCCTCGGCGAGAACAACCGCATGCTCCAGGTGTTCGGGGAGAGCGGCTTTCGGGTGAAGCGGTCGATCGAGGGCGGGATCTTCCACGTGCGCTTTCCGACCGACGACACGCCTGCGCTGCGCGAGGCGCACGACCGGCGCGAGCACCGCGCCGCCGCCGAGAGCGTGCGGCCGATCCTGGCGCCGCGCTCGGTCGTGCTGATCGGCGCCTCGCGACGTCCCGGCACGATCGGCGCCGCGCTGCTCGCCAACCTGCGCGGCGCGGGGTTCACCGGCCCGCTCTACGTCGTGCATCCGAGCGGCGAGGAAATCGCCGGGATCCGCACCTACCGCAGCATCGCCGACATCGGCGCGCCCGTCGACCTCGCCGTCGTCGCGGTCCCCGCCCCCATGGTGGATGCGGTCGCGCGCGATTGCGCGCGCGCCGGCGTGCGGGGGCTCGTGGTCATCAGCGCGGGCTTCGCGGAGGCCTCGGCAGACGGGCGTGCGGCGCAGAAGCGGCTGGTCGAGTTCGTCCGGGGGGCGGGCATGCGGCTCGTGGGTCCGAACTGCCTCGGGGTCCTCAACACCGATCCCCAGGTGCGGCTCGACGCCACCTTCGCGCCGGGGTGGCCGCCCGCGGGCAACGTCGCCATGCTCTCGCAGAGCGGCGCGCTCGGCATCGCCATCCTCGACCACGTGCGCGAGCTCAACATCGGGATGGCGAGCTTCGTGTCGGTCGGCAACAAGGCCGACGTCTCGGGCAACGATCTTCTCGCCTATTGGGGCGAGGATCCTCGCACGAGCGTGATCCTGCTCTACCTCGAGAGCTTCGGGAATCCGCGGCGCTTCGCGCGGCTCGCGCCGCAGGTGGCGCGCGTGAAGCCGATCGTGGCGGTCAAGTCCGGCCGCTCCGCGGCCGGCACGCGGGCGGCGCAGAGCCACTCGGCGTCGCTGGCGAGCCTCGACGTCGCGGTCGAAGCGCTGTTCGAGCAGGCCGGCGTCATCCGCACCGACACGCTCGAAGGTCTCTTCGACGTGGCGGCTCTGCTGTCGACGCAGCCGGTGCCCGCCGGGCCGCGGGTCGGCGTCGTCACCAACGCCGGCGGCCCCGGCATCCTGTTCGCCGACGCGTGCGAAGCGCACGGCCTCGCCCTGCCGTCGCTCGCTCCCGAGACGCTCGCCTCCCTGCGGACCTTCCTGCCCCCGGCGGCGGGGTTGTCGAATCCGATCGACATGATCGCGTCGGCCACCCCCGACGCGTATGCGAGGACGATCGAAGTGGTCGGGCGCGATCCCGGCGTCGATGCGGTGGTGGTGATCTACGTACCGCCCATGGTGACGGACCCCGAGAGCATCGCAACCGCGATCGGCCGCGGGGCGGGCGAGGTGCCGGCCGACAAGCCGGTGCTCACGGTCTTCCTCTCGGCGCGCGGCGCACCGGCCGTGCTCGCCGGGGGACCGCGCGGGCCGCTTCCCACCTATGCCTTTCCGGAGAATGCGGCGGCGGCGCTCGCGGCCGCCGTCCGATACGGTCGATGGCGCGCCCGCCCCGAGGGGGCGGTGGTGCGTCTCGGGCCGTTCGCACGCGACGCCGTTCGTGCCGTCGTCGATCGCGTGCTCGAGAGCGCGACCGGCGCGGTCTGGCTCTCGCCGTCGGACCTCGCGAGCGTGCTGCTCGCTGCGGGCATTCGGCAGGCGGCCGCAGTCGAAGTCCCGCTCGACGAGGCGCTCGAGGCCGGGGAACGCCTCGGCTACCCGCTGGTGGCGAAGGGCATTGCGAAGGGGCTCCTGCACAAGACGGAGGCGGGCGCCGTCGTGCTCGACATCACGTCCCGCGCCGAGCTCGAGTCCGCGCTGACGGACCTGCGCTCGCGGGTCGCCGCAGCCGGCTATCACCTCGACGCGGTCCTGCTGCAGCGCTACGTGCCGGGCGGGATCGAATCGTTCGTCGGCGTCACGACCGATCCCACGTTCGGGCCGCTGCTCGTGTGCGGGCTCGGTGGCACGCTGGTCGAGCTCCTGCGCGACGTGGCCCACCACCTGGTACCCGTGAGCGACCGCGACGCCGAGGAGATGCTCGCCCATCTGCGCACGGGGCGGCTCCTGGACGGCTATCGCGGCGCCCCGCCCGGCGACCGCCCGGCGCTGGTCGAGGTGATCCAGCGTGTGTCCGCGCTCGTCGAGGCGGTGCCGGAGCTCCTGGAGCTCGACTTGAATCCGGTGAACGTGCGCCCGCCCGGCGAGGGGGCGATCGTCGTCGACGGGCGGATGCGGATCGCCCCCCTCCCGGCCTGATCGCCCTTCGGCGTGGGCTCTACCGCGCCCGCCGTCATTCTCGTAGGTTGTCGGCATGCCGATCGACGATGCCGTCTGGAAGCGCTGCAACACCTGCAAGCGGCCGATCGGCTTTCGGGCGCCCTACTTCGCGTGCAGCGTCTCGACCTGCAATCGCAAGGGCACGGACTTCGTCTTCTGCTCGGTCGACTGCTGGGACGCGCACGTGCCGGTCCTCCGACACCGCGACGCCTGGGCGGACGAGAAGACGTCGCCGACCATCGACGAATGGGTCCGTGAGCAACGGGACGAACCCGCGCGCGCCGCGCCGCGGTCCGGCGCCAGCGCGCCCGGCGACGCCGACGCAGTCGCGCGTGACGTGCTGGTCGTGGCGTCGAAGCTGAAGGCCTACGTTCGAGCCACGTCGGGCATGAACACGTCCGACGACGTCATCGGGGTGCTCTCGGATCGCCTGCGGCTGCTGTGCGACGACGCCGTCGAGCGGGCACGCTCGGACGGGCGGAAGACCGTGATGGCGCGCGACTTCCGACGTCCGACGTCGAGCTGAGCCGCGATCGCGCGTCAGCGCCCTGGCTGCGCCGCCGTGCCCACGAGCCGCTCCTTGGCGCGCGGGACGGGCTCGCGCGATGCTGCGGCGCGCGGCGCCTCGGGTCGCCTGCCGCGATCCTGCCGCTTCCCACGGTAGATCCCGCAGGCGATGAACGCGCCGTCGACCGCCTCGAAATACGTCGACTTCTGCTCGGTGCGCTTCGTCGCGGGGTTCTTCCAGGGATAGTCGCACCAGCCCTTCCCCCGCGTCTTCGCCGTCTCGACGATCTCCTGGATGAAGAGGCGGCCATCCGCGGCCTTCAGGTGGAAGTTGTTCTGGCCGCGCGCATCGGGCGCGGTGCCGTTGGCCAGGATGACGCCGTTGAAGTCGGCCGCCCAGATGTAGGCGTTGCCCTGACAGAAGGCGCCGCGTGGATCGTTGAAGTCGTCGCATGCGCGACGCAACCCCCGCTCGCGCACGTGCGCGACGGCCTTCTTCACGAGCTGGATCGCGCGCTCGCGCTCTTCGCCACGGTCGACCTTGAACGTCCCGACGGCCGCCACCAGCCGATCGGCCTCCTGCTCGAATGCGACCGCCCCGGCGGCGGTGCGTTCGACGAGCGCGGCGTTCAGTTGCGTGACGCCGTCCATCCGGGCGAGCGCCCGGCCGATCTCGTCGACGCCGATGATTTGCTCGGCGCAGGCCGATGCGACCCGGGAGATCAGGTCGGTCACCCGTCCGACGCTCGCGACCACCTCGGTCATCGTCCCGCCGGCGTCTTCGACCAGCGCCGCGCCCCGCGTCACGCGCACACCCGATCCCTCGATCAGCGCCTTCACCTCCTGCGCCGCCGCGGCGCTGCGCTGCGCGAGATCCCGCACCTCGTTGGCCACCACCGCGAAGCCACGTCCCTGCTCGCCCGCGCGCGCCGCCTCGACCGCGGCGTTGAGCGCGAGGATGTTCGTCTGGAAGGCGATGCTCTCGATCGCGCCGACGATCTCGGCCATCTGTCGCGAGCTGTCCGCGATCTCGGTCATGGTGCTCGTGATCTCACCCATGCGCTCGGCGGCACGACCGGCGACGGTGCGGGCCGACGTCGCGAGGTCGCTGGCGTGCCGGCAGCTGTCGGCGTTCTGGCGGACGTTGGCGGCGATCTGCTGCATGCCGGCCGCCGTCTGCTCGAGCGCCGTCGCCTGCTCCTGCGTGCGGTCGGACAGCGACGTGCTCCCCGCCGCCATCTCGCGTGCGAGCTCCACGATGGTGTCGGCGCTCGCGCCGACCTGCCGGACGATGTCGAGCAGGCTGCGGCTCATCCTCGCGACCGACGTCCCGAGTGAGCCACCGAGCGTGCTCGCCTCGCGCTCGTCCGATGCGCCGCCCGGCCGGCCGGTGAGATCGCCGCTCGCGATGCGCTGGGTCATCTCGTCGACCAGCGCCGCGTCGCTGGTCGTCCAGCGCGACAATGCCGCGAGGCCGTAGAACGCCACCGACGCGAGCAGCAGCGCCACCGCGGCGGGCGCGCGCTCGCCGGACACCGCGAGCAACCCCGCGCTCGGAACGAGCGCCGCGACGAAGACCAGGGCGACGGCGAGAAAGCTCCGCTGCGGAGTCGATCGCTTGAAGATGGCGAACGCCGGCGCGAATGGGCCCCTCATCTTCCCCTCCCCTCGATCCGCCGGCGGCCACCCGCCGACGATCGCCCGGACTATATCAGATGGAGTCGGGGTCCCGCATGCGACCCCGTCCGGGGCGGGGCGATCACGGTCGGAACGGCCAGGTCCTATGGCGCGACCGCGAATGCCGCGATCTGCATGAGCCACGTACCCGATCCGAGGGTTGCCGTGGCACCATAGCTGCCGGCCGACCCGGCGACGGCATCCGCGACGACGTCGCCGTCGGGCGCGGTGATCACGCGGGTGGTGAAGCCGGGGCCGGGAGCGGTGAACGTCGTGCCCGTCATGCCGGCCAGGAACAGGAGGTCCGAGGGGGCGGAGGTCATGACCGTACCGCCGTCCGCCAACGCGCCGTTCCCGGTGCGCGACGATCGGCACGCGGCCGCCACGACGAGTTTTGGGCCTATTTGCAGCTCGCGCTAGACCCCGACGTCGAGACCGTGCAGGTATCCGTGCCGTCCACGAAGCAGCGCGCGCCGACCTTGATCAACGCCGTGCCGTTGCCCGCCGTGAACGGGGGCTGATCGAGCCCCATCATCTTGAACGAGTACTTGACGGTGACCCCGTCGCTCGCGACCGAGAACTTCGCGACGCGGACGTGGGCCACGGACAGGGTCGCGTCGCTGAACTTGAAGCGCCGGCGCGAGCCGGACGTGATGAACTTGCCGGCCGGAATGACGCCCTCGTAGTACGTGCCGCCGGTGCCGTCGGTGAGCCGCAGCGTGACGGGTTGGGCGTCGGGCGCGATCGTCACGCCGACGGGCAGGATGAAGCTGCCCTTGGTCTGCGTGCGGTCGCGGGCCACGGTCGTGATGAGCCGAACCGCCGTCTTGCGCGTGAGCGCCGTGGACGTGTTGGCGGCGAGGCAGTAGACGCACCCCGGCTCGTCCGTCTGGCCGTTGCAATCCTCGTCGAGCCCGGTGCTGCACAGCTCGGTCGATGGGTCGCTGTCCCGGACGCACACGAGCGCTCCGCTCTGGCAATGCTGCGTTCCGGCGGCGCACACGCCGTCCTCGCCCGTATCGCATGGCACGCCGCCGCCGGGATCGCCGTCGTCGGTCTGGCCGTCGCAGTCGTTGTCGGCGCCGTCGCACACCTCGGGCGTCGCGGCGTTCGCGACGCACAGGAGGACGGCGCCGGAGCATTGCGTGGTGCCCGCGGCGCACACGCCCGCGAGCCCGGTGGTGCAGCTCGTGCCGCCGGTACCTTCGTCGACGCTGCCGTCGCAGTCGTCGTCGATGCCGTTGCAGGTCTCGGCGGTAGGCGCGGTGTTGGGCACGCAGACGAAGGTTCCGCCCTGGCAGTGCTCGTTGCCGGTGGCGCACACGCCCGGCTGGCCCGTGCTGCAGGTCGCGCCGCCACCCGGGTCGCCGTCGTCGATCTGCCCGTTGCAATCGTTGTCGATGCCGTCGCACACCTCCGGGGTGTTGTTGCCCGGGGTCGCGTTGCACTGGGTCCCGGTGCCGTCGGCGCGACAGACCTTCACGCCGGTCGCGGTGCAGGCACCCGTCCCGGCCGAGCACGGCGAGCCCAGATCGGTGAATGGCTCGTCGACGGCGCCGTTGCAGTTGTCGTCGAGGCCGTTGCACCGCTCGACGGTGGGCACGTTGGTCGGAACGCACGCGAGGCTCCCGCCCTGGCAGTGCTGCGTCCCCGCCGCGCACACGCCCGGCTGTCCCGTGCTGCACGCGCCGCCGCTGCCGGGATCGCCCTCGTCGGTCTGCCCGTCGCAGTCGTTGTCGATCCCGTCGCACAGCTCGGCCGAAGGGCTGCCGGGGACCGCGTTGCACGTGGTCGACGTGCCGTCGACGCTGCACACCTTCGTCCCGGAGCGAACGCAGGCGCCGACACCCGCCGTGCAGGCGCTCCCGAGGTCCGTGAACGGCTCGTCGGCCTGGCCGTCGCAGTCGTCGTCGAGGCCGTTGCAGCGTTCGATCGTGGGCACGGCGTTCGGCACGCACGCGAGGCTGCCGCTCTGGCAATGCCGCGTGCCGGCCGCGCACACCCCGAGCTGCCCGGTGCTGCACGCCACGCCCCCACCCGGGTCGCCCTCGTCGGTCTGGCCGTCGCAGTCGTTGTCGATGCCGTCGCACACCTCGATCGACGGCGAGCCGGCGACCGCGCTGCACGTCGTTCCGGTTCCGTTGCCGAGGCAGACCCGCACGCCGGAGCGCAGGCACGCGCCGACCCCGACGGTGCACGCCGCGCCGAGGTCGGGGAACTGCTCGTCGACGAATCCGTCGCAGTTGTCGTCGAGGCCATTGCAGGTCTCGGCCGACGGCGCCGTGTTGCGCACGCAGACGAGCGACCCGCCGGTGCACTGCCGCGTGCCGGCCGCACAGACACCGAGCTGCCCCGTGCTGCACGCGCCGCCGCCGCCGGGATTGCCCTCGTCGGTCTGGCCGTCGCAGTCGTTGTCGTGGTTGTCGCAGACCTCGGTCGTGGGCGTGCCGGGCGTGGCGCCGCAGGTCGTGCCCGTCCCGTTGCCGAGGCAGACCCGCACGCCGGTCCGCGTGCAGTCGCCGACGCCGACGCTGCAGCTCGTGCCGAGGTCCGTGAAGGGCTCGTCGACCGAGCCGTCGCAGTCGTCGTCGATGCCGTTGCACACCTCGGTCGACGGCGAGCCGGCGAGCGCGTTGCACACCGTGCTCGTCCCCTCGCTGGCGCACACGCGCACGCCGGTCGCGGCGCAGGCCCCGACCCCCACGCTGCAGCTCGTGCCGAGGTCCGGGAACGGATCGTCATTCGTCCCGTTGCAGTCGTTGTCGAGCCCGTCGCAGAGCTCCGGCGCACCGGGGAACACGGCCGCGTTGTTGTTGTTGCAGTCGGCAGGCGGCGCCCAGCCGTCGCCGTCGGTGTCGCCGGGCACGGGGTAGCGCGCCTCCCAGCTGCCCGCGCTGGCCGGGAAGAATGCGTACTCGATCCCCTTCACGGTGCGGGTCGTGAACGCGACGGTCGAGCCGTTGCGCTTGATGGTGGCGAGGACGCCGCGGGCGGAATGCGTCGGCAGCATGCCCGTGAGGCCGTTGGCGGCCGTCGCGAGCCCGATCGTGAAGTCGAGCGTATCGACGCTCCACGTGATCCCGCCGAAGGCGGCGCCGTTGCGGCCGTCGAGCCACTCGAGCATCTGACGCGCCGACACGATCGGCACCCCGCGCGCCTGCGCCGAGTCGACGATCGCATCGGAGCCGCTCGAGGAGGCGCGGTCGGTGTGCATGTTCGCCGTGAAGACGCCGTAGTAGCCCTCGGCGCCGAGCGCGCGATCGAGGAGGGAGTCGATCGTGAACGGGAAGCTCTGACCCGACTCGTCGGTCATCTGCGTCACGGCCTGGTAAATGTCGATGAGCGTGCCGTCGGTGTCGGCGAAGCGCATCGGCATGCCCGAGCCGGTGAAGAGGCCGGGCCGGTCGAGGATCCAGCTCGGCGGCCAGTAGTAGTAGTTCGCGTCGAGCCGGATGCCGTGTGCCAGCTCGGTCTTCGGCTGCGTCGCCCAGTCGCTCCAAGCGATGCAGTGCGTGCGGTTGGTCGACGGCGCGGGGTTGCTCGGGAGCTGTGCGGCGAGCGCGTCCAGCTGGCTCGAGAAGAACGCTTCGAGCTGCGCCGGCGTCCAGTCGGCGCAGTTGGTGAGGACGTGGAGAGCCACCTCGAAGCCCTGCGCGGTGTAGGTGGCCGCATCGGAGTCGTCGAGCGGCGTGCCCGGATAAATGTAGGAGCTGCTACGGACGCACTCCCAGTCGGCGACCGAGCAGCCCGGCGGGCTCGCGGCGATGTAGTTGTCGAAACGGCCGGCCGTCCCGCCGTTGGCATGGTCGTCGCCGGTCATGAGCACGGCGGCATTGAGTCCGCGCGGCAGGTACCAGAACCGCGGGAGCGGCTTGCGATCGAGCGCCATCTGCAGGACGAGGTTCGCGAGCAGGCGCTGCTGCTCGTCGGCCTGCGGGATCGCGACCTTGTTCAGATTGATCCAGTCGGGCTGCGGATCGCCCGCAGCGGCGCCGAAGAACATGTCGTCCGAGCGCCGCGGCGAGACGCCGTCGCGCTCCTGGCCGGCCCACGCCGGATTGCCCTGCCGCGTGTAGACGACCGAGCGCGCGAGGTCGTAGGTGAAGGCGGCCGCTTGTCCGCCCATCGTGCCGACGCTACGCAACGAGACGGCGGGGCTCGTCGTCGCGGTCGAGACCGTCGAATACAGCGTTGCGACCGCTGTGGCGCCGCTCGTCGTGTAGCGGTCGGCCGCGCCGTGGAACTGGATCGTCTGGTTCACGATCCCCACTCCGGGACCGGACGCCGTGTTCACGAGCAGATAGGCGTCCGAGAGCGTCGTGCCGGACGACGTCAAGCCGAGCAGCGAGGCGAGCTGCCCATCGGGACGCATGGCGATCAGGTTGCCGCCCGCCGTGACCCAGCTCGTGAACATCGTCACCTGGGCCGCGGTGAGCGACATCGAGGCGAGGACCACGACGTCGTACGCCGCGAGCGTGGTCGACGTCACCGTCGTGATGTCGGCGACCGCGAACTGGTTCAGGCCCTCGGCACGCAGGATCTCGGCGTAGTAGCGACCGAAGGGATCGGCGGCGCGCGTGACGACGAGGATCGGACCGCCGGGGCCCTGGTTCGGATCCGGGAGCCCGCCGATGGTGACGGCGATCGGCGCGCTCGTCGCCCCGAGGTTGCCGCTGTCGTCGACGGCGCGCGCGAGCAGCGTCGCCGGTCCCGACTGGATCGGCACGACCCAGGAATAGCTCCACGTCTCGCGTCCCCCGGCCGGATGCCACGTGGCGCCCCCGTCGACGGATACCTCGACGCCGCCCACGACGCCGCCGCCGGCGTCGACTGCCGTGCCGTTCACTGCGACGGTCGTTCCGCCCGGGACGAGCGTGCCGTTCGCGGGCGCCGTGATCGTCGTCGACGGCGGCGTCGTGTCGGTGGAGGCAACCGCCGCCACGAGCCCGGGCTGTCGTGTCGCCGGCTGCACGCCCATGTCGGCGAAGAGGTTCATCGTCGCCTGCTGCACGCGCACGTCGGCCGGATCGCTGCCGCGATCGTGCTCCGCGTCGAGGCCCCACGACCATTGCACCGTGCCTGCGCCGAACACGATGCCCCCGGCCGCCGTTCGGCGCATGACGAGGTGATGGGTCGCGATGCCGGGACCGTAGTTCGAGCCGAAGTCCAGTATCCGCTGCGGCACGTTCACGGTCGTGGTCGACATGCGCACGAGCCCGGCCGGACGGAACCCGTTGTCGAGATCCTCGTCCCACTCGTAGCCGACCATCTCGGGACCGAGCGTCGCCGTCTGGCCGACACCGAGTGTCGCGACGGTCGTGCTGCGCCAGAAGCGCATCTTGCCGTCGGCGGCGGGCACGGTCATCGCGTACGAGCAGCAGTTGACGGTGAAGATGTTGCCGGTGAGCCCGTTCTCCGGCCGTCCGCCGTCGGCCGGCGGGCTGAAGCGCGGATCGCGCCACGTCCCCGTCCAGACGTTCGGCAGCGGATCGATCTTGGCGTTCGCGTGCGTCTCCTTGTAGGTGACGAGCGTGCGGTAGGACGTGCCCGAGCCGTCGATGCTGTTCTCCCACCGCGTCTTCCAGAAGGTCTCGTTGCCGGTGAAGAACGCGAGGTGCACGCCGGCGTCGCGCGCCGCCTCGACGTTCGCCCGCTGGTCGTTCGACCAGTACTCGTCGTGCCCGACGGTCATGAGGACGTCGTGCTCGAGGATCTCGGCGCCGCGCCGGGCGGAGTCGACGCCGGTCGTGTAGCTGACGTCGTACCCGTTCGATTCGAGCCAGCGGATCATCGGGTACTCGGCGTTGAAGATCCAATCCTCCGGCGTCGGGCCGCGAGTCGTGAAGGGCCGGTTGTAGCTCACTTTGTAGGCGCGCCCGGCGGGCGAGCCGACGTAGAGGCTGTTGCCGCCATACTGGTTGTAGGCCTGCCAGGTGGTGTCGGAGGTCTGGAACAGGATGGCCGACCCGCCGGCGTCGTCGCGAACGACGAACGCGATGTGGCTCTCGCCGGCCGTCGCGTCCTCGCGCACGAGCTTCGCGAGGTAGATGCCCGAGGTCGCGTTCGCCGGCACCGCCCACGACGCCGACGGCGCCCAGTTGCCGCAGTCGACGAGGCCCGTGGCGACGTCCTCGAGACACGCCGGCTGGTTCTGCGGCAGTGCAACCGACGGCTGCACCGTCGCGACGTGGCGCGCGCCGAGGCCGCCGTAGTAGCCGAGCCGGTAGATGTCGATCCGGTAGTCGGTGGCGTCGGTGTCGATCTTGAAGACGACCGTGCCGCCGCGGTTGACGCTGATGTCGGTCGCGAAGCCGACGATGTCGGAGTCGCCGGCGCCGAACACGTCCCACTCGGTGGAGGGATTCCCCGGCAGGCAGTTCTCGGCGACGATGGCGTTCGCGGGGGAATCGCAGGGCGCCGCCTGCGCGGCTCGGGCGATGCCGATCGTGAGAAACGAGGCGCAGACCAGCGCGCGAGCCTTCGTGCCACACCCCCGCGCTCGCATGACGTCCTCCTTACGCTAGCGGCAGCTCGCCGAGCCGGTCGAGTAGACGAGACACGCGTCGGTCGGGTCGCCGAAGCAGATCTGGCCGATCTGGATCGTCGCCGCTCCCGTGCCCGCGTTGAACGGCGGCTCGTTCAGCCCCTGCGACTTGAACGAGTATTTGACCGTCACGCCGTCGCCCCGCAGCGTGAACTTCGCCTTGCGGATGCCGCCGAACTGCATGGTCGGATCGGAGAAGCTGAAGCGCCGGCCGCTGCCGGAGCGCAGGAAGTGCCCTGCGGGAATGGTGGTCTGATAGTAGTAGCCGACACCGTCGGTGATGCGCACCGTGACGTCCTGGACGTCCGGCGCGATCGAGAACGGCACCGGAAGAATCATGGTGCCGGTCGTCTGCACCTTGTCGCGGTCCGCGCTCGCGCTGAGGCGCACCTTGGTGACCTTGGTCATGACCGAGCTCGAGACGGTGGCCCCCGCCGGGCAGAGCACGCAGTCGCCGATCTCGTCGATCTGCCCGTCGCAGTCCTCGTCGACGCCCCCGAGGCAGAGCTCGGCCGTGGGCGCCGCGTTCGGGACGCAGACGTAGCCGCCGTTCTGGCACTGCTGGGTTCCCGCCGCGCAGGCGCCCAGCAGACCCGTGCTGCACGCACCGCCGCCGCCGGGATTGCCCTCGTCGACCTGGCCGTCGCAGTCGTCGTCGACGTTGTTGCAGAGCTCCGGCATGGAGGACATGTTCGGCTGGCAGACGATCTGGCCGCCGATGCAATGCCGCGTGCCCGGATCGCATCCGCCGGGGAGCCCCGTGCTGCAGGCCGCACCACCGCCCGGATCGCCGTCGTCGGTGACGCCGTCGCAATCGTCGTCCACGCCGTTGCAGACTTCCGTGGTCGGCTGGCTGTTGCGCACGCACACGAGGCCACCGCCCTGGCACTGGAACGTGCCCGGGCTGCAGACGCCCTGCTGTCCGGTGGTACATGCGCCGCCCGAGCCCGGATTGCCCTCGTCGATCTGCCCGTCGCAGTCATTGTCGACCCCGTCGCAGACCTCGGCCGACGGGCTGCCCGGAACGGTGTCGCACTGGGTTCCCGTCCCGTCTGGGCGGCACACCTTGTTCCCCGTGCGAGCACAGGCGCCGACGCCGACCGTGCACGGGCTGCCGAGATCGGTGAACGGCTCGTCCACCGGACCATTGCAGTTGTCGTCGAGGCCGTTGCAGCTCTCGACCGTCGGCGAGTTGTTCGCCACGCAGGTGAGACTGCCGCCCTGGCAGTGGAAGATGCCCGGCGCGCAGATCCCCGCCTGCCCGGTCGTGCACGGGCCGCCCGAGCCGGGATCGCCTTCGTCGGTCTGGCCGTCGCAGTCGTTGTCGATCCCGTCACAGATCTCCGTCGACGGGCTGCCGGCGACGGCGTTGCACGTCGTGCCGGTGTGGTCGGCGCGACAGACCTTCACGCCCGTGTGCGCGCAGGCGCCGACGCCGACCGAGCATGCGGTCCCGAGATCGGCGAACGCCTCGTCGGTCTGGCCGTTGCAGTTGTCGTCGAGGCCGTTGCAGCTCTCGACGGTGGGCGAGTTGTTGGCGACGCAGGCGAGTGCGCCGCTCTGACAGTGGAGCGTGCCGGCCGAGCAGATGCCCGGTTGCCCGGTCGTGCAGGCGCCGCCCGAGCCGGGATCGCCCTCGTCGGTCTGGCCGTCGCAGTCGTTGTCGATGCCGTCACAGACCTCCGCCGATGGGCTCCCCGGTGTGGCGTTGCACACGGTGCCCGTGTGATCGGCGCGGCATACCTTCACGCCGTTGCTGGCGCAGGCGCCCACGCCGACCGTGCACGCACTCCCGAGGTCCACGTAGGGCTCGTCGACCTGGCCGTCGCAGTCGTCGTCGAGGAAGTTGCAGGTCTCGACGCCGGGCGGATTGATCTCCACGCATTGGACGCTGCCGCTCTGACACATGAGGATGCCCGGCGCGCAGATGCCCGGCAGCCCGGTGCTGCAGCCGCCGCCACCGCCGGGATTTCCGTCGTCCGTCGCGCCGTCACAGTCGTCGTCGAGGCCGTTGCAGGTCTCGGCCGTGGGGGAGTTGTTCGCCACGCACGTGAGGCTGCCGCTCACGCAGTGCTCCACGCCCGCCGAGCAGATGCCCGGTTGCCCGGTGCTGCACGCCGCGCCCGAGCCCGGATCACCTTCGTCGGTCGAGCCGTCGCAGTCGTCGTCGAGGCCGTTGCAGGTCTCGGCAGTGGGGAAGTTCTGCTGCACGCACACGAGCGTCGGACTCTGGCACTGCGTGATGCCGGCCGCACACACGCCGGGCACGCCGGTGTTGCACGAGACGCCGCCACCCGGATTGCCGTCGTCGACCTGGCCGTTGCAGTCGTTGTCGATCCCGTCACAGACCTCGGGCCCGGTGGGCGTGCAGGGGTTGTAGCCGACGTCGACCTGCTGCACCTCGGGCGTCACGTGTGGACTGGTGGTGCTGAGCGATGCCCGGTACTGCAAGTAGCGCCCGTTCGGGCTCGCGATCAGCCCGCCCGACACCGCTGCGTACGTCGCTGCCGCGACCGCGGCCGGACTGTTCCCGGTCCGCGTCTCGAAGCTCACGTCCGTTCCCGTGACACAGCAGTTCGGGCACGTGGCTCCCGGGCATCCGGTCGGACCGCAGGTGCCAGTCCCGAGGCCGGTGCAACAGAGATACGGCGCGCCGCTGCCCGTGCAGTCCCCGTTCCCGCTGAACGTGTCGTCGGTCGAGCATACGAATCCTGCCCGCGAGCCGGCATTGCAGGTGGTCGGAAGGTCCGTCGTGCCGATCAGTGTCGTCCAGTCGTCACCGCTCGCACCACCATCCAGGACCTGCGACTCGAAGGTACACGACGCGTCGTTCTCCGTGAGCCGCATCCAGTCGACCGTCAGGTCGAGGCCGTTGTTCAGATCGCTCGCGGCGGGCCGCATGGCCGCCGCCAGGGTCAGTGCAGTCTCGTGATGGACTGGGATCCCGTCGATGAAGAACGTCGTGTCGCCGCCCACGGCCCAGTCGATGCGGTAGCGGTGGGGAGCGCCTAGGCAGGTCCCGCCCGCGCACGCGAAGCCGACGTCGATGTCGGCGGTCCCGCTGCCGTTGGCGATGCGGGCCCGAACCTGCGCCCCGTCGTTCTTGGTGCTGAACATCGCCCAGGGCGGCGAGCTGTACAGTCCGGAGCCACAGTTCGGGAAGTCCGGATCGCCGGGCGCCCCGAAGCCTATGTGCTGGAAGGGCTCCGCGCGGAAGGTTGCGACGAATTCGAGCGAGCGCCCCGGTCCGAAGCCGGGCCCGGGAGTCGTCGCCACGGCGGTGCTGTCGAGTGTGAGGCTACCGCCAGTCACCGTCGGCGCGGCCGGACATCCGCTGCCGCGGAAGGAGCAGTTGCACCACGGGAAGCTGGCCCAGCCCGCATCCAGACCGGTCCCCGAGAACTCGGTCCCCGCCGCGGGCGGCAGCAACACCTCGCCGTTCGTGGTCTCGGCGACGTAGCAGCCCGAGGCGGGTGGGGTCGTGAAGTCGGCCACCGTGGTGTCGGTGAGCGTCGCCGCGCCGCCCCGAGACGGGAGGCCGATCACGAGTGCGATCAGAGCGGGGCCGAGGACGAACCGCGCCACGGCGTGTCTCCGCGCGGCCAGAACAGACACGGGGATGGCCCACAAGGACGTGCTGCGGCTCATGTGACTTCCTCCTCGGGAAAAGGTCCGTCCGTCTCGCAGATTAGCGCTGCGTACCCCGCGAGCATGACGCCTGTCAAGACGAAATAGGCCAATATAGATGTGGCATGACAGTTGTCGTCCGATTGCGTCCTGGGAAGTAGGAAGTTCCGCATCATACCGTGGATCCACCCTGCTCCCCGGGAGTCCGTGACGCTCGGCGCACGCGACAGTTCTGCGAAGCGCGCGAAGCGGCACGATCGTCGTGGGTCATGCAGCGGAACCATGAGCGGTGGACAGCTAGCCGCACAGGGAGCAAGCGCCTCGTCCGTTGGCTCGAGAACCGCGATGGTCGCTACCGCGACCGTCCCGGTTCTCATGCTCGAGGTGGCGACCGCCGCGTTCGCCGGGGGCGCCAGCGTGTCCACGGTCTTCACGCCGCCGTTCGGCGTGGAATCACCTGACGCGGGGACCGCCGGCGCTCAGGGCGTCGCCGGCACTGCGTCGAAGCGAGCGGCGTTAGGGCTGGACCACGTTGCCCTGGATGACGGTGTTGGTGTCGCCGTTCTGGAAGATCCCGACGCCGAACCCCGTGATCGTGTTCCGCTTGATCGTGTTCGCGTCCGCCGTGGGCACGAACGGCCCGCCGAAGTCTTGCGCACCGACGAAGACGCCGTCGGGAGCCGTGCCGCCGCCGGGGATGGCCTTGATCGTATTCTGGGCTACGAGATTCTGATCGACGTGCGCGTCGCACGTGCTGATGCCGATGGCGTCGCGCGCGACCAGGATGATGCCCTCGTTCGTCACCCGGATCGTGTTCGCGGAGATGCGGTTGCGGTTCGCCGAGGGCGTGTTCTGACAATACGACTCCACGAACACGCCCGCGGGCGCTCCCTCGATGCGGTTCTGGTCGATGACGTTGTCGTTCACCTCGAAGGCGAAGATCCCGAGGGTGTTCAGGTTCGTGGTGCTCGCGTCCTGCCGGACGACGTTGCCGCGCACCGTAGTGATCGCACCGCGACCGAGGAGCATGCCGAACTGGCCCGCCGCTGGGATGCCGGGCTCGTTCGTTCCCTCCACCGTATTGGCCTCGATACGCACCGAGACGTCGCCCTGCGCCTGCAGGCCGACAAACTGGAAGTCGCTCACGCGCACGTTCGAGATCTTCACGACCTTCGTCGCCGGATGCGTGCCGTCGAACGGCGCCGTGTTGACGATGATGCCGCTCCCCTCGCTGCACGCCGTCGGGGACGTCTGCTTCAGACCGACGATGCGCACGTTGGAGACCATCCCGCCGCAATCGAGCAGTGCGATGCCCCGCAGCTTGTCGTCGCCGGTGTCGCAGACGTCCGCGATCCCCGAAGCGGTGAGGACGACGTTGCGGACGTTCACACGGGTCGCCCCGGCGGCGTTCTGCAGGATCGCGCCGCGATAGTGATCGACCGGCGGATCGAGGGCCGTGATCGTATGACCGCGGCCGTCGAGGGTGAATCCGTCCGGAACGCCGATCGTGGCGTCGGTCGTGCAATCGGCCTGCAGGAGCATCGTCCGGGCGACGACGTCGAAGCCGCAGGTCGTAGCGGCCGCCGCCTTGCGGGCGACGATCGAAGCGAGCAGCAACAGGATCCCGACGAATACGCGACCGCCCATGACGTCTCACCTCCTGCTGAGAGTCGGTTCTGCGTGCGGAAGCTACTGTCCGTGAAACGCATGCGTCAAGACATTTTTCTGGGCACCATGAGGCTAGCCCAGACGGGAGGCGCACCGGTGCCTTCGACGCTCGCCGGTGGTAGTGAAATCATCCGGCGGCGAACAACTGGTGACGGTCGACGACTTCGTACGGCTCTCGTGGTCCGCGACGCGCGAGGATCCCGTGATTCGTCCGCCGTTCGCGTCGCCGATCATCGCCGACCCGACGTTCCTGCTGCCGCAGGACACCCCGGACGGACGCTGGCACCTGCTCGCGCATTCCATCTGGGGTCTGCATGCCTTCACGTCGAGCGACGGCATCCGGTGGTCGCGCCCGCGCCTCGTCGTTCGCCACGCGATGCGGCCCTTCCTGCTGCGCGACGGGCGCGCGTATCATCTCTTCTACGAACGCTACCCGCCGTTCCGTCTGCCATTCCTCTGGGTCCCCGGGGTCGGTTGGCGCTCCAGGATCGAACAGCGCAGCTCGGACGACCTCGTGCGCTGGAGCCGTCCGACCGTCGTGCTGCGTCCCACGCTCCCCTGGCATCGAGCGACCGGTCTCGGCGAGGCGGTCGGCAATCCGTGTGTCCTGCGCGACGGTGACGGCTGGGCGCTCTACTACAGCGCGTCCCTGGTGCGCGTTCCCGACTGCGGATTCGACGAGCCGCTCCACATCGGCGTCGCACGCGCCGGCAGCCTCGCCGGCCCATGGTTGCCGCATCCCACGCCGCTGCTCTCGCCACGTGGCGACGATCCGCGCTGCAACCTCGGCGCCGGGGCCATGAAGGTGCTCCGGTTCGCCGACGGGTTCGTCGGCCTCCAGAACACGATCGCGTCGGGCGCGTCCGGCGCGAGCAGCTCGGCAATCTCGATCCTGACGTCGGCCGATGGCCTCGGCTGGCGCTACGCGCACGAAACCCCCATCGTCGCGCCGACGCACGGCTGGCGCGCGCGCTTCGTCTACGCGTGCGACGTCCGGCGCGATGAAGCCGCCGGCCGCTGGTACCTCTACTTCAACGCCCGCGATCGCGCCCCGATGACCCAGGGGCGCGAGGCGATCGGGTTCGTCGTCTCGAACGCGTGAGCGGCCGCGGTTCCTCCGGGCTTGCTCGACGCCTTCGGGTTCTGGTCAATTGATTCCCATGGCAATCGACTTCACGCTGACACCCGAGCTCGAGCAGATCCGCCTGCGCGTCCGCGACTTCATCGAGAAGGTGGTGAAGCCCGGCGAGGCGAAGCTCTCGACCCCCGACAAGATCGAGCGCGCCGACTACCTCCGCATCCTCATCGGCATGCGCAAGGAGGCGCACGCCGCCGGCCTGTGGCTGCCGCACATGCCGCACGAGTACGGCGGGATGGGGCTCGGGCACGTCGAGCTGGCGATGGTCCAGGCCGAGGCGGCGAAGGCGTCGTACGGCCCGTGGGTGCTGAACTGCCAGGCGCCCGACGAAGGGAACATGCACACGCTGCTCCACTGGGCGACCGACGAGCAGAAGGAGAAGTACCTCCGCCCGCTCTGCGACGGCACGGTGATGAGCTGCTTCGCCATGACCGAGCCCGAGGTCGCGGGCTCCGACCCGACGCTCATCCAGACGCGCGCGCGCCTGGACGGCGACGACTGGGTCATCAACGGGCACAAGTGGTTCATCTCCAACGCGCGACGCGCGAGCTTCGCGATCCTGATCGCGCGCACCGAGGACGATCCCGAAACGCCGCAGGCGGCCAACACGGGGTTCATCGTCGACATCCCGTCCGAGGGATGGGACCGCGTGCGCGAGGTCGAGACCATGCACGGCGCGACCGGACACTCCGAGATCCGCATTGAGAATCTCCGCGTGCCGGCCCGCAACATGCTCGGCGGCCGCGGCCAGGGGCATCGCCTCGGCCAGTATCGCCTGGGCCCGGCACGTCTCGCGCACTGCATGCGCTGGATCGCGCAGGCGGAGACGGCGCTCGACATGATGGTCGACCGCTCGCTCAAGCGCTTCGCCCACGGATCGCTCCTGGCCGAGAAGCAGGGCATCCAGTGGATGATCGCCGACTCGACGATGGACCTCTATCAGGCGAAGCTCATGGTGCTGCACGCCGCCTACCGGATCGACAAGAAGCTCGACTTCGTCTCCGAGGTGTCGATGGCGAAGCACTTCGTGGCGAACGCGCTCGGGCGGATCATCGACCGGTCGATCCAGGTGCACGGCGCGCTGGGGTACTCGACCGACACTCCGCTCGCGCACATGTACCAGCACGCACGTTGGGCGCGGTTCGCCGACGGCGCCGACGAGGTGCACCAGATGCGCATCGCCCAGCGAACCATCGCCGCCTACACGCGCGACGGCAGCACGCGACGGGCGACGGGGGATCTGCCCCTCTGACGGGGTCGGCTGATGCGCGCGGACGACATCGCGGTCGCGTACACGCCCCCCGGCGGGTGGACGGAGTTTCCGCCCCCGATCCTCGCCGGATGCGACGAGCCGCTCGCGGACGGCGCGCCCGACCTCCGTGGCCTCTGGAAGGTCGTCGCCGTCGACGTGAACGGCGAGCCCGCGCCGGCCGATCACCCCGTGTATCGGCACGTGGAGCGGATCGAGCAGTGCGGCAACCGTGTGGTCGTGACCGCCGCCGGCGTCATCCACGACATGCGCTGCGATGGCACCCCCGAGCACGGCGTCAACGACGTCTCGGCCGCGCGCGGCGGCATGCGCATCCAAGTCGCCGCCACGTTCGAGGACGGCGTCCACGTGCTGCGTCCTGTCGGCATGCCGGGCATCGAGGTCACGCGGCGACGCGAGGGTGATCACCTCGTGTGGCGATACGGCCCCGCGTTCACCGCGCGCCTCGTGCGCGTCGGCGGACCGGAGGCTCAGCCGTCGCGCGCCGGGAGCGAGCCGACGTAGTCCATCTTGCCGAGCTCGACGCCGTTGTGGCGCAGGATCGCGTAGGCCATGGTGGCGTGGAAGAAGAAGTTCGGCACCGCGACGTGCATGAGGTAGTCGTCGCCGCGGAGCCACTTCCCGCCGAGCCACGGCGGCGCCACCTTCCGATCCCCCGCGCCGGCGAGGTCCTTCGCCTGGACGGTGTCGAGGAACGCAACGCACTTCCGGATCCGCTCGCGCAGCTCGGCGAAGGTCTGCTCGGTGTCGGGGTGGGACGGCGCCTCCTTGCCGCCCAGGTACGCGGCGGCGTACTTCGCCTGATCGCACCCCGCCTGGATCTGGCGCGCGAACGAGAACGCGTCGGGCGCGAGCCGCGCGTTCGCGAGGACGTCGACGTCGAAGGACCTGGCCTTGGCGAATGCAGTGGCCTTGTCCATCCACTGCTCGACGTTCTTCAAGGTCTTGGCGAACAGGCGGATCGCATCGTCGTGGGTCATGGGCTCCTCCTCTCGTGAGCGCCGGACCATAGCCCGCAGCGTGTGCTCACGGAACCCGAGCGGAAACGCCTTGACGGTGCGATCCGGGCGGCCGTATCAGTCGTCGCATGCGGCACGCCCCGACGATCGCGCTCACGCTCGCGGCCCTTCTTCTCGCCGCCCGACCCGCGCCCGCGCTCACGCTGGCGACCGCGCCCGGTGACGGACAGGTGAGCGTCGGCGTCGACGGGTTCGGGTCCTTCGGCTACGAGGTGGCCGGCACGGGCACCAACGACGCCGTCTTCGATCCGCTCGGAGCGACGGGACCCAGCTCGACGAGCTGGGAGTCGGCCGTCTATTTCCGGATGTCCGGCATGAGCAAGTTCCTCACCAGTGGCCTCGTCGGAACGACGGGAGAGTCGGGCCACCTCACCGATCCCGGGTTCTCCGCCAGCACCGCCACGACGGCGAGCAGCAGCTTCACGTACGCGGGCCTCCAGTTCACCCTCGAGCAGCAGCTCGTCGACGCCATCGACATGAGCGTGCGCTCCGGCAGCGTGTTGATCCAGACCTACACGATCACGAACCCGGGTCCCGGCACCGTCAGCTTCGATCTCGTTCGCTACTACGAAGGCGACCTCAAGTTCGCGAACGGCACGCCAGACGGCGGCGGCCACATCTTCGCCGGCCCGACCGAGTACGTCTTCGAGACCGACACGGCATCCGATCCAGCGACGAGCGTCAACTTCGTTGGCATCACCGCCACCGGCGGAACGATCCCGACCAGCGGCCGCTACGAGGTGAACGTCTGGCCTGCGTTCCCCGCCCGCATCGCGGCCGACATGTCGCTCGGCGACGTCGTGTTCGACGACGGCGCCGACGCCGACGAGTTCGTCGACGCCGGTCACGACTACGACGCGGGCATCGCGCTCGCGAACCAGTTCTCGCTCGGCCCGGGCGAGCACGTCGACTACGTCACGACGACGCGCTTCGGCACGGGCGCCCCGGCCGACGTGCCCGCGATCTCGACCACGACGACGACCGCGCCCCCGACGACCACGACGCTCCCGACCGGATGTCCCCAGGCGCCGACCTTCGAGTCGATCCTCTGCCTGATCGACGAGCTCGCCGCCGACGTGCAGAGCGCGAGCGATCTCGGCCGCCTGAAGAACGGCCTGGCGAATGCACTCGCCAAGGCGAAGAAGCAGGCGCAGAAGGCGGCGTCCGCCGGCGCCGGCAAGGTGGCAAAGACCCAGGCCAAGAAGACCGCGAAGACCCTCGGATCGTTCGAGCACAAGCTCGCGTCGCGGAGCGCGCGCAAGATCATTCCGCAGGCGACGCGCGACACCCTGCGAAGCGCATCGGCCCTCATCCGCTCCGAGCTCGATACCCTCCGCGGGTCGCTGTGAGCTAGACCTTGACGCGTCCCCGTGCGGCGGTGAAGGAACCGTGAACACCGCCCGGGGGGAACGATGTCCGGCTTGCGTCCACGACGTGCTCTGAACGCCATCGCGCTCGCGACGACGCTCGTCGTCGGCGGCGCCTCCCGAGTCCACGGCGCCGCGTGCCGCGGCGCGCATTGGGTCGGCGTGTGGGCGACGAGCCCGTCGGACGCGCTCGGTCCCTCGTTCATGGACCAGACGCTGCGCCTAGTCGTGAACCCGACGCTCGGCGGCACGCGTGTGCGCGTGCGGCTCTCGAACCGCTTCGGATCGCAATCCGTCACCTTCGGCGGCGGCACCATCGCGCGGCGCGCCTCCGGGGCGGAGCTCGTGCCGCAGACGCGACGGAGGTTGCGCTTCGGCCGCAAGCGATCGGTCACGATTGCACCCGGTACCGAGGTGACGAGCGACCCCGTGCGGCTGCGGTTCGAGGCGTTCCAGGACCTCGCCGTGAGCCTCCACGTGCAGGGGGCGAGCGCACCGTCGACCCAGCACGCGACGGCCCTCCAGACGTCGTACGTCTCGCCCGTGGGCGGCGGCGACCACACGACTGCCGAGGTGGGCACGGCCTTCACCAAGACGCTCGCGATCTGGCCGTTCCTCACCGACGTCGAGGTGCGTGCGCCGCGCCGCGTGGGCGCGCTCGTCGCGCTCGGCGATTCGATCACGGACGGGCTCCGAAGCCCGACCGACCAGAACCTCCGCTACCCCGACGTCCTGGCGCGTCGCCTCGCGGCGGCCGGAACGCGACTCGGCGTGCAGATCGAGGGCATCAGCGGGAACCAGGTGTTGCGCGACGCGGCGGCACCCACGTTCGGACCGAAGCTGCTCGATCGTCTCGACCGCGACGTGCTCGATCAAGCCGGGGCGAGCGTCGTGCTCCTCATGGAAGGCACGAACGACATCGGGGTCCCGCCGCCGCCCGGCGCCGCGCAGGTGATCGACGGCCTGCGCACGGTGATCGATCGCATGCGTAGCGCCGGGCTCCGCGTGATCCTGGGCACGCTGCCGCCGTGCAAGGGCTTCGCGCTCGCCTTGCACGGCACGCCCGGCGCGATCGCGGCGCGCAACGAGATCAACGACTGGATCCGGACCGGCGGCGCCGCCGACGCCATGGTCGACTTCCACGCCGTGCTGCGCGATCCGACGGACCCCGACCGCCTGGCACCGGAGTTCGACAGCGGCGATCACCTCCACCCGAGCGCCGCCGGCTATGCGGCGATGGCGAACGCGATCGATCTCGGCCTCCTCGTGACCACGACGTGCCGCTAGAGCGCTCTGGACGGCGCCGCGCGCCCTCTGCTCTAGTGACGCGATGCGGACGCGTCTGATCACCGTTCTGCTCGTGGCCGCGTGCGTGATGGCGGCGCCCAGCGCAGCGGCTCCGGGGACGAAGCCCAAGGACTGGGCCGTGTACGGCCACGATCTGTCGAACACGCGCTTCGCGGCGCGCGAGAAGCGGATCACTCGCAAGACGGTCACGCGCCTCACGCCGAGCTGGTCGAAGGACGGGCTCGTCGGCGTGTCGGGAACGCCCACCGTCTCCGGGCGTACCGCCTACTTCGGTGACTGGAAGGGCACCGTGTGGGCAGCCGACGCCGCGACGGGACGCGAGATCTGGCACACCCAGATCGGCGGGTTCATCGTCGGCGCGCCGGCGATCGACGGCGCAGCCGTCTACGCCTCGAGCGGCGCGACTCTCTACCGTCTCGACCGTGCGACCGGTGCCGTCGAGTGGAAGGTGGTGACGAACGAGCATCCGTTCGCACAGATCAACGCATCACCGGTGGTCGTCGACGGGCTCGTCTTCCAGGGCGTCGCCAGCTTCGAAGTCACGATCCCGAAGGCGGAGTACACCTTCCGCGGCTCGATCGGGGCGTACGTTGCCGAGACGGGCGCCGAGATGTGGCGCCTGTACACGACGCCCGCCGATCCGACGGCCGGAGCCGGAGTCGGGGTCTGGTCGACGCCCGCCGTCGATCGCAGGCGCGGCCTTCTCTACGTGGGCAGCGGCAACACCTATGCCGAGCCGACGGCGCCGCTCGCCGATTCGATCCTCGCGATCGACTACAAGACCGGCAAGCTCACGTGGTCGCGACAGTTCACCCGCCCGGACGTCTTCAGCGCGGGTAATCCCCAGGGCAAGGACGCCGACGTCGGCGCGTCGCCGAACCTGTGGCGCACCAAGGGACGGTCGCTGGTCGGCGCGGGCGACAAGGCCGGCGTGTATCACGCGCTCGACCGCGACACCGGGGAGATCGCCTGGGAGACGGTGCTGACGCCCGGCAGCGTCTTCGGCGGCGAGATCGGCTCGGGAGCCCTCGTCGACGGCAAGCTCGTCGTCGTCTCGAACGTCGGTAATCCGGCGACGAACGCGCCCACCAACGTCGCCAAGGTGTTCGCTCTCGATCCGGCCACGGGTGCCGTCCTCTGGGAGGCGGAGGATTTTCCCGGCAAGATCTTCGCGCCGGTCGGCGCCGCGCGCGGCGTGGCGTTCGTCGGCACCGACGCCGCGACGATGGCGGCACTCGACACGCGCACCGGCGCGCGGCTGTGGACGTACACCGCTCCGGCGCGGACCGGATGCGGCCCGTCGATCGTGAACGGCCGTGTCCTGTGGGGCTACGGCTTCACGCTGTTCGGGCCCGCGGGGCCGGGCGGCGTGATCAGCTTCGTGCTCGGCCGCTAGCGATCACTGCACCAAGTAGCCGCGCCCGCCCATGCAGGCGGTGAAGATCTGCGCCCAGGTGTCGCTCGACGTCGCCTGGGCGGACGCCATCGACTGGCACGACGCGGTGTCGCGGTCCTGCTGCGCCTGGCTCTGCTTGCGTTGCGCCGTGACGGTGAGCGCCCTCGGGGGCGGCGGCACGTAGGGAGCCGGCTGGTACGCCGGCTCGCACGCAACCACCAGGGAACAGGCGAGCGCGGCGATGAACGACGTCGTGATCGATCGCGGAGTCATGAACCGTCCTCCCCTCAGTTCTGCTGCTGCTGCTTCTTCTTCTTGTTCTGCTGCTGCCCCTGACCGCCACCACCCTGACCACCGCCGCCCCCCTGCTGCTGGCGCTCCTGGCGCTGCTCCTGCTGCATCTGCTGGCGTTGCTGGCGCTGCTGCTGCTCCTGCTGGTGTTGCTCTTGCCGGCGCTCCTGCCGCTGCTGTTGGAGCTGCTGCTGTTGCTGGCGCTGCTCCTGGCGCCACTGTTGTTGCTGCTGCTGGCGTTGCTGGCGCTGGTCCTGCTGCTGCTGGCGCTGCTCCTGCCGTCGCTGCTGTTGCTCCTGCTGGTGTTGCTGTTGCTGCTGCCGGCGTTCCTGTTGCTGCGTCTGGCGCTGCTGCCGGTTCTCCTGCTTCTGCTCGCGGCGCTGCTGCTGGTTCTCGAGCTTCTGTTGCTGCCGCTGCTGCCGGTTCTCCAACTGCTGCTGCTGCCGCTCCTGGCGCATCTCGCGCCGCACCTCCGCGGGCCGCGGCGCCTGCGTGCCCGGCGCGTTCATCGGCGGACGCAGCGCTCCGCCTTTGCGACCGGGCTGCTGGGAGTACTGCAGGCGCTGCGTGTGCTGCCAGCCCTGCGGGCGCCCGCGGTAGGGATACGGCCGCGGCTGCCAGTCGACGGTGCCGGGGCGCCGGCCGCGGTTGTAGTAGTAGTTGTTGTACCGCCGGATGCCGCGCCCACCGTAGTAGTAGTGGTCGTGATCGTCGTCGTCGAAGATCGAATAGAGCGCCCACGCCCCGAGCGCGCCTACGAGCACGCCGCCGCCGAACGCGATCCACGGATTGACGCCGTACGCCGGCTGAACGGGCTGCGGCTGGACGGCGAGCGCGGGATCGTACGACGGCACGTAGACGACCGTGGGCTGCGCCGGCTCGATCCGGATGTCGTCGCCGACGGTGCGGACGCTCTGGTACTGGTTCGACTTCAGGTTGCCGACGTTCTGCACCTCGCGGCGATAGTCCTGGATCGCATTCAGCACGTCCGCCTGCTGGTACGTCACGGCCTGACCCATCTGGTCGGTCCACGCCGGATTGTTGTCGAGCCAGCGAACGACGTCGGGGAACTGCAGCAGTCCGACGACGCTGCCGTCCCAGCCGCGGTCCTCGGGAACGTTGTCGACGGTCTGCGCCTGGCCCACCCACTGGGCCGCCTCGTGCACTTGGTTGGGATTCGTGGTCGCCGGGAGCAACGATGCGAGCACCACGTCCGGGTATAGGGCGACCGGGGCGACGAGGTCGCGCAGCTCCTGCTTGCCGAGCTTCTCCGGCGCCTGCGCCGGCAACGTCGGTGGCGGCGCTGGGGGAGGGGGAGGCGGCGGCGCGGGGAGCGTCGTCGGAGGCGGCGGGATCGTGGTGGGCGCCTGTGCCAGCGTCGTGGTGGTTGCCGGCGCCTCGGCCTGTCCACCCCCACACGCGACGAGACAGGTCGTGAAGGTCACGAGTACGGTTCGCGCTACCAGACGCTGCCAACCAGGAGTTCTCATGCGACAGGTCCTCATCGGCTTCGCTCGCTCGTCGCGAGTCGATCCAGCACAGAAGCGGCCATAGAAGAAAACGCTGCGTCGATCCAGATCCTCCACACGGAGGGGGCGGGCCCTTGCGTCGGCAGGTGGCCGCATCTATCGCGAGCGACGAAGCCCACCATCCCACAACCCGGAGGACCCATGATCGGTTACACGACCGTCGGAACGAACGACCTCGCACGTGCTGCGAGGTTCTACGATGCACTCCTCGCCGAGCTGGGCGCGAAGCGCGCCATGGAGATGGAGACCTTCATCGCCTGGGCGACGGCGCCCAATACTCCCATGGTCGCCATCATCAAACCCTTCGACGGAAAACCCGCCACGGTGGGCAACGGCGTGATGGTCGCGCTCGCCGCGAGCAGCAAAGCGCAGGTCGACGCGATCCACAAGAAGGCGCTCGCTCTCGGCGGCAAGGACGAGGGCGCACCGGGACCGCGCGGACCCGGGTTCTACGCCGGATACTTCCGCGACCTCGACGGCAACAAGCTGAACGCGTTCTTCATCGGCTAGAGCAGACCGCAGACGCCGCCGCGCTAGCGTTTGTGCGCCTGCGCGGCGGCGATCTCCTTCGCGACCTTCTCTCCACCGAGCATCCGCTGGAGCGACGCCACCAGCGGCTGGCTGACGCCGGCGAGCAGCGCGCCGAAGGACTGCTCGATGGCGGCGACGGTGATCTCCGCCGGATCGGCGCGGATCGCGCGCAGCACGGCGTGCGCGACGTCGTCGGGCGTGCGCGTGCCGGCGCCGCGCGGCAGCACGACCTTGGTGTCCGCGAACATCCCGGCGTCGCGGATGAACCCGGGGAAGATGGTCGTGACCCCGACGCCGGTGCCGTGGAGGTCCTCGCGCAAGCCGAGTGAGAATCCCCGCAGACCGAACTTGGTCGCCGAGTAGATGCTCGTCCCGGGTCCGGCGACCTTGCCCGAGATCGACGAGATGAACACGATCTGCCCGCGGCCCCGCGCGCGCATTCCCGCCGCGGCGTGGCGCGCCATCATGATCGGCGCGCGCAGGTTCACGTCGAGCGCGCGGTCGATCTCCTCGGGATCGAAGCCGAGGAGTGGCCCGCTCGCCGGCAGCCCGGCGTTCGCGACCAGCACGTCGATCGGTCCGGCCTCCTCCATGCACCGCACGACGCTCGCGCGGTCGACGAGGTCGGCGACCACGACCCGCGCGCCGATCGCCGTGGCGAGCGGCCGCAGGGCGTCGGCGCGCCGTCCGCTCAGGACGACGTCCGCGCCGGCGGCGCGCAGCGCGCGAGCGATGGCCTGGCCGAGCCCGCCGTTCGCGCCGGTGACGAGCGCCTTGGTACCGGTGATGTCCATGCCGCGGGACTAGTCCCGGAACCGCGCGCGACGCAAGGTGTGAAGGTGGCATCGCG
Source organism: Candidatus Eisenbacteria bacterium (assembly GCA_035577985.1). NCBI lineage: Bacteria > Candidatus Eiseniibacteriota > Candidatus Eiseniibacteriota bacterium. The sequence continues at coordinate 48,605 of DATJZY010000061.1, read as the reverse complement.
ACCGTCGCCCGCCTATATGGCGCGCGTGTCGGTCGCCTTCGATCCGAGCGCGCTCGCCGAGGCCCAGGACCCGTACCCGCTCCTCGAGCGCCTGCGCGAGAGCGGTCCCGTCTGCCGCCTCGAGAGCGGGTTCTGGGCCGTCACCGGGTACGACCCCGCGCTCGAGGTCCTCTCGCATCGCGCCTGCGGCTCGGGGCCGATCGGCCAGCGCTACATGGACGGGCTTCCGCCAGGGGCGGCGCGCGACGAGATGAGCCGGCGGCTCAACTTCCTCGAGCCGTCGGATCACCAGCGCGTACGGAGCCTCGTCTCGAAGGCGTTCACGCCCCGGCGCATCACCGATCTGGTCCCGTGGATCGCGGCTACGGCCGAGCGCCTGCTCGACGCCCTCGCCGACCGCGAACGTCTCGATCTGCTGCACGCCTTCGCGCACCAGCTCCCGTCGCTCGTCATCTCGGAGCTGCTGGGGGTGCCCGCCACCGACCGCGACAAGCTGACCGCCTGGAGCGACGCCGTCGCGCCGCTTCTCGGCCTGCAGGTCGCCCCCGCCGACCGTGAGCGCGCCATCGCCGCGGCCGAGGACTTCCATGCCTACCTGGCCGCGCTCCTCGACGAACGGCGTCGCCGGCCGGGCGCCGACCTCATCTCGGCGCTCCTCGCCGCCGAAGAGGATGGGCAGCGCCTCGATCGCCGCGAGCTGCTCTCCCTGGCGGCGACGCTGTACTCGGCCGGCCATCGCACGACGCGCGATCTCTTCACCAACGGCATGTCGGTGCTCCTCTCCGAAAGAACGCGCTTCGCGCACGTCGTCGCCGGCCGCTGGAGCGTGCCCGACGTCGTCGAGGAGTTCCTGCGCTACGAGACCCCGACGTTGTTCGTCGTCCGCATCGCGCTCGAGCCCGTCACGATCGGGGGCGTCGACATTGGTGCATGGGAGCCGCTGCTCGTCTTCCTGTCGGCGGCGAACCGCGACCCGGGCACCTTCGAGCGACCGAACGAGTTCCGCCCGGGTCGAGGCGGGCAGCCCGCCCTGTCCTTCGCATTCGGCGCACACTACTGCCTGGGCGCATCGCTCGCACGCGCCGAGGCCGGAGCCATGCTCGCCGCGGTGACGCGGCGATGGCCGGGCCTCGGGCTCGCCCCCGGCGCCGTCCTGCGCTGGCACCAGCGCGGCCCGTTCCGCGGGCTCGACCAGCTGCTCGTAACGCGCGGCGCCCAAGTCGTCTGACGACCGCTGCATCCGCCGCCCCTGGTCGCGCGTAGTCGCCGTCGGGAGCCCCGCGCTCCGACGACAGGAGGACCACCATGACCAGGGCGACGACCTATGTGATCCCGTACTACGAGTGCCTGCTGCTCGGAGCGGCCCTCGCGAGCGCGCTGGCGATTGCGACGCCGTCGCACGGCGCGTGCACGTCGGATGCGCAGGAGACCGCAATCGAGCTGAAGCTCAGAGCGGCGCGCGAGGCGTGCGTGCGGCGAACCGACCGCCTGCGCGATCCCGACACCTTCGCGGCGTGCGAGGCGAAGGCGCTCGCGACCTACGGCTCCTCGCTCGCAAAGACCGGCTGCGACGACGGCGGCGGTTCGGGCACCGAGGTGCTCAAGCGACCGCGTGGCACGATCGGCACTGCGCTCGTGGAGCTGGGCGACCGCCAGCGCGAGGTGACCTACGAGGTCGTCGACGGCGTCGCGATCGTCGAGGGCGACATCCAGCTCGGCACCGTCGAGGAGGTGATCGCCAAGGACCACGCGCTGCGCAGCCGCTTCGGCGTGCGGAGCGGGACGCAGCACGGGGGATCGTTCGGCTGGTCGAACAACGTGATCCCGTTCGAGATTTCGGACGACTTCTCGAGCGTCATGAAGGACCGGATCAACTCGGCCATCGATCACTGGAACACCCACACCATCGTGCGCCTGCGTGCGCGCGACGGCGAGAGCGACTACGTGCGCTTCATCCCGAAGAGCAACGTGTGCGACTCGAAGGTCGGCAAGCAGGGCGGCAAGCAGAACATCCGTCTCGACGACGGCGCCTGCAGCCGCGGCAACGTCATCCACGAGATCGGCCACGCGGCCGGCCTCTTCCACGAGCAGACGCGCAACGATCGCGACGACCACATCGACGTGCACCTCTCGCACGTCGCCGAGGACGACGAGCACAACTTCGAGAAGTACGGCTGGGACGGCGTCGATCGGAACGGCTTCGATTTCAACTCGATCATGCTCTACAGCTCGTTCGACTTCTCGGACGATGGCGAGGCCGTCATGACCAAGCTCGACGGCTCGACGTTCACCGCGCAGCGCACCGCGCTGTCGACGGGCGACATCGCCGGAGTGACGATGCTCATCACGAACCACGAGGGCCTGTTCACGCTGAAGTCGAAGCTCCGCAACAAGCTCGCCGACAAGTGCATGGCCGTCGACAACGGCAGCCGGTCGTCGGGCGCCAAGATCGAGATCCGCGGCTGCACGGGCAGCACGCGGCAGCGCTGGTACTTCTACCGCCACCCGCGCACGGGCCGCGAGATGCTCATCAACGAGCGCAGCGCGCTCTGCGTCGACGTCCCGGGCGGCAGTCACGCAAACGGCAAGGACCTCCAGCAGTTCCCCTGCCACGGCGGCAAGAACCAGACCTTCACGCGCGATCGCTTCTGGCCGACCGATCCCTGGGTCATCACGAACGACGAGAGCGGCAAGTGCGTGAGCCTCGAGAGCACGGGCAGCGGCGGCGACGTGCATCAGGCCACCTGCAGCGGCAGCGATCGGCAGAAGTGGTTCGAGGAGCTCTTCTGAGGCGGCGCTAGCGCGCGTAGCCGAGCGCGCGCAGCCGCTCGGCGAGCCGCTGCTCCGCCTCGGGAAAGACGAGCGGCCCCTGGTAACGCGGCGACGGCGCCGGGACGCGATCGAAGTCGCGCGCGAAGCCGAAGGCGGGGTCGAGGAAGCCCTCGTTCCCGACGAAGGCCGCCGTGCGATACCCCGCCTCGCGCAGGCGCGACGTCAGCGTCGGTGCTTCCGGATCGAGCGCGTAGACGCCCTGCCCCGCCGCCGTCTTGCCGTGGTGCACGCCGTGCGCCGCGGGCATGAGACCCGTGAACAGCGAGGCGTGGCTCGGCGCGGTCCAGGTGCCGGGTGCGATCGCGTTGCGGTAGACGACGGCGTCGCGCGCGAGCTCCGCCAGGCGCGGCGAGGTCTCGCGGTCGTAGCCGTAGGGCGACAGGTGATCCGCGCGGACGGTGTCGAGGATGACGAGGACGACGTCGGGACGCGGATCGCGGCCGCACGCGATCGTGAGACCGGCGAGGAGCGCCAGGCGCGACCATCGTCTGGCGCTCCCCCCCGCGCGCACGATCAGCCGGCGGCGTAGCCGAAGACCGACTTCAGCTCGAGGAACTCCTGCAGCCCGGCCTCGCCCCATTCGCGGCCGTTACCGGACTGCTTGTAGCCGCCGAACGCGGCGCCGAAGTCCGGCTGCGCGCCGTTCACATGCACGTTGCCGGAGCGCAGGCGCTTGGCGACGCGCCGCGCGCGCTCGACGTCGCCCGACTGAACGTAGCCCGAGAGACCGTACGGCGTGTCGTTCGCGATGCGCACAGCCTCGTCCTCGCTGTCGTACGGGATGATCGACAGGACCGGTCCGAAGATCTCCTCGCGCGCGATCGTCATGTCGTTGCGGACGTTGGCGAACACGGTGGGCCGGACGAAGTAGCCCTTGCTGAGACCTTCCGGCCGGTCGGGCCCGCCGGCGACGAGCTGCGCGCCCTCCTGGATGCCCTTCTTGATGAGCGTCTGGACCTTCGCGAACTGGGTCTTGTTCGCGATCGGACCGATGGTGGTTCCCTCGGTGAAGGGATCGCCCACCTTGACCGCTTCGGCCGCGGCCTTGGCCGCCGCCACCGCCGCGGCCATCTTCGCCCGCGGCACCAGCATGCGCGTCGGGGCGTTGCAGGACTGGCCCGTGTTCAGCACGCAGCTCTGCACGCCTGCCGCGACCACCGCCGCGATGTCCGCGTCGTCGAGGATGATGTTGGCGGACTTGCCGCCGAGCTCCTGCGTCACGCGCTTCACGGTCGGCGCGGCCGCCGTCGCGACCGCCACGCCCGCGCGCGTCGAGCCGGTGAACGACACCATGTCGACGCCGGGGTGCGACGCGATGGCGTGGCCGACGGTCGGGCCGTCGCCGTTCACCAGGTTGAAGACGCCGGCGGGCACGCCGGCCTCGTCCAGGATCTGCGCGAACAGGTAACCCGAGAGCGGCGCGATCTCGCTCGGCTTCAGCACCATCGTGCAGCCGGCCGCGAGGGCCGGGGCCACCTTGCACGCGATCTGGTTCACCGGCCAGTTCCACGGCGTGATGAGACCGCAGACGCCGATCGGCTCCTTCCGCATCAGCGTCGAACCCTTCTGCTCCTCGAACTGGAAGGTGGAGAGCACCTTCGTCATCTCGAAGAAGTGCCCCATGCCGGCCGCGGCCTGTGCGGCACGCGACAGCCACAGCGGGGCGCCCATCTCCTGCGAGATCGTCTCGACCATCTCGTCGTACTTCGACTGGTAGACGGCGATGATGCGCTGCAGGAGCTCGAGCCGCTCCTGGACGCTCGTCTCGGAGTAGGTCTCGAACGCGCGCCGGGCGGCCGTGACGGCCTTGTCGACGTCGGCCTCCGAGCCGAGCGAGATGGTGGCAATGGGCTCCTCGGTGGCCGGGTTCACCACCTGGGCGTCGTGCGGCTTGGTGGGCGCGACCCACTTGCCGTCGATGTAGAATTGGCGACAGTCCTTCATGGGAATCTCCTTCGCGAGAGCGGTTCGTGGCCGAGGCGGACCCACGAGTCCTAGCCCAGGCCGCGGATCGTCGCCAGAGCCGGCCTACTTCCCGATCCCCAGCCGCGACAGCAGGCCGTCGACGACGTGCGTCAGCTTGAACTCGCCGAGGAAGTCCTCCAGGCGCGCGATCCCGGTCGACGCGGTGAAGCGGCGGAAGAGGTCGGCGGCGTCGAACGCGCGCCGCAGGCCGGCCGCCTCGAAGCAGTGCGGTTTCCCTTCGGCGTAGAGCCGGGCGTCGAGACGCTTCCACTCGTCGAACTCGCGCGGCTCCTCGAGCGGCCAGACGCCGGCGCGCGACGCCGTCGATGCCGCGCGATCCAGGATGGCATTCGCAGCGCGCCGGCCGGCTTCGCACGCACCCTCCATCGAGGCGAGGTCGGTGTGCGTGCGCACGTAATCCGACGCGAAGCAGAGGTTCGGGACCGCGCTCGCCGCCTCCGGACGCAGCGCCCACGCGCCGGGCGGATGGATCAGAAGGCGCGACGAATTCCTCGGCGGCACCCCGTTCGAATAGTCGAGATCCGAGTCCAGGTGCCAGGAGTGCAGGAGATCGTCGGTCAGCAACTGCTGATCCGGGCCGCGGCCGTTGAGTGCCGCCTTCAGCTGGCCCCACACCTCGGTCTTGATCTCGTCCGGTGTGCACTCCCGCGCCGTCTTGCCCACGAACATGCCCTCCGTCCCCCAGTCGGAGATGTCGACCGACAGGAGCCCGCCGACCTCGCCGTCGCCGTAGTGGCGCCGGAAGAGCCCCACCGTCTCCCGCCAGAACTGCGGCTGCGAGATGGCGGTGAGCGACCAGCGCGAATTCGGGAAGGCGACGTGGCCGCGCACGAGCGGCACGTCCTCGTAGAGGTAGAACTGCATCCCCACCATCCACGAGACGAGCCGGTCGACGTCGGCCGTTCGCAGGCGTTCGCACTGGGGGTCGAGGGCAGCGAGGTCGGCCGACATGAGCGCGTGCGCCGCCTCGATCGGAACGGCGAGCACGTAATGATCGCCCGTCGCGACGGCGCCGCTCGCGAAGCGGGCGCCGGCGATCCGCCCATCCGCGACGCCGAGCCCGGTGCACGTTTCGCCCGGATGGAACTGGACGCCGAGGCTGCGCAGGTGCGCCGTCCACGGGTCGATCCACATCTCGGTCGTGGGCCCGCCCATGGTGCGGTCGTTGTCGGCGCCGCCGCTCGCGAAGTCGAGCACGAGCTGGATCGTGATGGTCCCGTTCACGCGCGCGTTGCCCTGCTTGCTGTCCATCGCGACCAGCAGGCGCGGGCCCGCCTTCAAGAGGCTTCGGAACCGGTCGGAGTACCGCTCGCCCTCGAGGTAGTCCCACCACGACATCTGCTCGTACTGGCCGAGCCGCCTCTCGTCGCACGAGGTCGCGAATTGCATCAGCTTCAGGCCGAACATCCCGACGTCGGGGGTGTCGAAGGCGAAGTCCTGAAAGAAGAGCTGCAGCGCTTCCAGCAGCTCGTAGGGTCGCGCGACGCTGCGGCGACGAAACCGCGACAACGTGTCGTCGTCGACCATGGCGACCGCCGCCTCGGCACACGGACGCAGCCGGCTGTCGACGGTGCGCCCGGCAGCGCCTGGGATCGGCGTGCGCGCCATGGTGTCGATCACGTGGCGGTAGAAGCGCGGATAGAACCGGAAGCCGTGCTCGCCCGGAAGGTCGCGCCGACCGTGCGTTCCCGTGCCGGCGACCGGCTGCGAGCGTGCCTTGCCGCCCCAGGCCTCGCGCGCGTCGTAGACGTGCACCTCGAAGCCGCGCTCGGCGAGCTCGTGCGCCACGGTGAGCCCGCCCACGCCTCCCCCGACGACGATCACCCTGGTCATCCGGTCCTCCTGGTGAGATCCACGACGAGCGCCGCCAGCAGGACACCGGCCGCGACGCCGAACGCGACGGGAATCCACGCGGGGCTGCGCTCCGCGGTCGCCGTGAGCCCACTCGCGAGGAGCGCGAAGCCCGCCGCGACGACCAGGGCGAGACGCCGCCCGATGCGCCGCACGGTCGCTTCGAGGGACTCCGAGCGGAAGGCCACCTCGAGTCGCTGGCCGGGACGCACGCCCGCCAGGCGTTCCAGCGCATCGAAGAGGCGGAGCGCGCGGACGCGGAGCTTCTGGGCCTGGTAGAAGAGGGCCTTGGGATCGGTCGTCGCGCCCATCCCCTGCAGCATCGATCGCATGAGGTAACGCCCCGCGACCTCGAACGGATCGGCGTCGGGATCGAGCTGCGCCGCGACCATCTGCATCTGCGCCAGGGTCTTCGCCGTGAGCGTGAGCGACGCGGGCAGCGGCACGCCGTGGCGGAACGAGACCTCCGCCATGCCCTGGAGCAGCGGCCCCAACCGGATGTCCTTGAGGGACGCGCCGCGACACGTCTCGACCAGCGCCCGGATCTCGCGCGTGAACGCGTCGGCGTCGAGGTCGCCGCGGCCGGCGACGCCGGAGAGCATGACGCTGAGATCCGTGATGAACGCGGCATCGCCCTGCCAGAGCGCCAGCAGGAGGAGCATCATCAGCTCCCGCATGTCCGCGTCGACCTCGCCGACCATGCCGAGGTCGAGGAAGTAGAGTCGCTCCTCCGAGGGTTGCCACATGAGATTTCCGGGGTGGGGGTCGGCGTGGAAGAAGCCGTCGACGAGGATCTGCTTGTAGAAGGACTCGAGGAGCTGCCTCGCCGTCTCCTTGCGGAGCGGACCGGACGGAACCGCCGTCGCGGGTGCGCCGCCGACGTCCCCCATCACCAGGAGCCGCGTCGTCGACAGGTCGGCGTGGATGCGCGGGACGGCGAGGCGCGGGAAGTCCGCGATGGCGGCGCGCAGCCGCTCCCCATTCCGCGCTTCCAGCTTGAAGTCGAGCTCGCGATGGAGCGACGTCGACAGGTGCTCGAAGACGACGCGCAGGTCGAGCACTCCCTGCCGCGTGCCGACGGCGTTCGCGAAGACCTGGAGCAGCGCGAGATCCTGCTCGATCAGGTCCTTCGCGTCGGGACGCTGGACTTTCACCACCACCTTCTCGCCGCTCGCGAGCGACGCCCGGTGCACCTGGGCGATCGTCCCCGCGGCGAGGGGCTTCGGTTCGATCGTCTCGAATACGTCTTCCCATGGCACGCCGAGGTCCTGCTCCATCACGCGGACCACCTGCTCTTCGGTGAGCGGCGGGACGTGATCCTGGAGCTGGGCGAGCTCGTCGACGAACTCGGGCGGCAGCAGGTCGGGTCGCGTCGAGAGGATCTGCCCGAGCTTTGCGAAGGTGGGGCCGAGCTCCGCGAGCGCGGTGCGCAGGCGCTTCGCCTGCCGGCGCCGCCCGAGGGTGCCCTCCTCGTCCGGACGCCCGAACAGCTCGCGCAACCCGTGCTTGGCGAACACCGCCGCGATGGTCGCGCCCCGGGCGACGAGATGCGGCTGCGGCTCTGCGTCGGGCGCCAGCGGCATGGTCGCCAGCGCCGGCGCGGTCTCGCCCGACGCAAAGCTGTTGACGATGATCACCGTGCAGCGGGCGTTGTGGCTGATCCGGTTGGGCACGTTCCCGAGCAGGAACTCCTTGCGCCCCACCATCCCGGCATTGCCGACCACGAGGACGTCGATCGCGTCCTCGGCGGCCGCACGCACGATCGCCATCGCCGGATCCTCGTCGACGACCACCCGACCGCGCCCGCGATCGCCGGCAATCCGCCGCGCGTGACGGACGAGGTCGTCGGCGACGGCCTGCGTGCGCTCGGCCGCTCCCGGGTCGGTGTCGGCGGGATGATGCGGCACGATCACCTGGACCACGTGCAGCGCGGCGCCGTAGCGCTGGGCGAAGTCGGCCGCCCACCGGACCGCCCGCTCGGCGGCCTCCGAGCGATCCGTCCCGACCATGACGCGGCGCGGACCCGACGTTCCGCGCGGATCGATGCCTGGGATGTCGGACGCCACGCGCGCGGTTCTCCCTGCCTCGCTGCCGGCCCGGCTTTACGGCCAGGCTGCAGCGCCCGTCAAGAGCACCGCGCGGGTCAGGGGGCCACTGGGCAGAGGTTCATGCGTTCACGACCCGCGAGACCTCGACGGCGTCGTGTGTCTCCGACAGCCCGAGCGCCGCGAGGGTCTTGGGTCCGGCGAGCCCGTCGACGGCGAGACCGTGGCGGCGCTGGAAGTCGCGGATCGCCTCCCGCGTCGCCGGACCGGTGACGCCGTCGACGACGAGCGAGGCGCCGTTGCGGTTGAGGGCACGCTGCAGATCCTCGGTCGAGGGGGCCATCCAGCCGGCGGTGTACTTGGCGTACGCGGCCGCGATCTTCTCGTCGTAGTGGTTCTGCCGGTAGCCGGGTCCGTTGTAGCCGCGCGCGAAATCCGCCCAGCGCCGGTCGCGTAGCTCGTCGTCGAGCTTGTTCGTGACCACGAAGCCGACGAACGCCTGCAGGTGCGCGCCCTCCGAGACGAGCTGCGCGTCGACGTACGACTCGACGTCGAGGAAGCCGCATGCCCGATGGTTCGTGCCGAGGATCTGGAACATGCCCCAGCTGGTCGCCTTCAACGCGGCCGTGCGGTCGAGGCGGATGGCCTTGGCGAGCCGCGTGTACTCCCCGCCGCCACCTTTGTAGTTGCGCACCCAGGTCGGGGTCGAGATGTCCGCGTTCGCGTCGTAGATGCCGCGCGTCAGCTCGTGGAACAGCCGCGACTCGAAGAGGATCTTCGGTCGCTTGTCGGGAAGGAACCCCGAGCGCCCGCCGGACTCGACCTCGGCGACGGAGCGGACGGCCGCCACGTCGCAGAACAGGCGCGCCGCCGCGGCCTCGAAGTCGCCCTTCGCCAGCCTCTTCGCCTGCCCTCGAAACGTGGTCGTGGCCATGCGGGCTCGCCGAGCAACGGGTGTGCCACGGACGTTGCCCGACCGGGCCAGCAACGGCTCGCGGGACCGTCCAGCGTGGTGGACGTCGTGTCCGTCGCGCTGGACGCGGGGCCGACGGCCGGTTCTTCGCGGCGCGACGCTCGGCTATATGTGCCGGCCACAGGGAGGGTCTCCGATGTCGCTTGCCATGAGCCGCGCCGAGCGCGAGGCGTTCCTCGCCGGGACGCACGTGGCCATCGTCAGCATCGCCGAAGAGGGCCGCGGCCCGCTCACGGTCCCCGTGTGGTATCGCTACGCGCCGGGCGGCGAGGTGCGCTTCGCGACCGGATGCGACTCCCGAAAGGAGCGGCTTGTGAGGCGCGCCGGCCGGGCGAGCCTCTGCGTGCAGACCGAGAGGCCGCCATATCTCTACGTGAGCGTCGAGGGGCCGACCACCATCGACGTCGTCGATTTCGAGCGCGATACGCGCGAGATGGCGCTGCGCTACCTCGGCCCGAAGATGGGCGAGGCGTACCTCGCGTCGGTGTATCCGGACGGCACCACGAGCGAGGTCCTCGTCCGCCTTCGGCCGGAGCGCTGGTGGAGCGCCGACTTCCGGAAGTTCGGAGGCGCGGGCTGATGCCCGAGGTCGCGAGCGCCCCCGAGGCCGGCGCGCCGCTCGATCCCGCCGAATGGGAACGGAAGGACTTCACCGAACGCGTCCGCATCGCCACCAACGCCTACGTGCTCACGGGCCTCGGGTATCCGCCGCCGGTCTACGTCTTCCACGCGGTGAAGCTCGCGCTCTTCGTCGCTGGGTGGATGTTCTTCTGCCGCTTCACGCCGGGGCTCGGCACCGTGTCCGGCTTCACGACGTGGATCTTCGAACCGACCGCGTTCCAGAAGGCGTTCCTCTGGGCGAGCCTCGTCGAGGTGATGGGCTTCGGCTGCATGAGCGGGCCGCTCGGGCTCCGCATCTGGCCACCGTTCACGGCATGGCTGCACTTCCTGCGCCCCGGCACGACCAAGCTCGCGCCGTTTCCGAATCTGCCCGTCTTCGGCGGGACGACCCGCACCGGGCTCGACGTGGTCCTCTATGCCGCCCTCGTCGCCGCGCTCGCCCGCTCGCTCGTGCAGCCGGAGGTCACCGCCGCGCACCTCCTTCCGATCGTCGTGCTGCTGCCGCTGTGCGGCCTCGGCGACAAGACGATCTTCCTCGCCGCGCGCGTCGAGCACCACTTCGCGATGATCGTGTGCTTCCTCGCCGCGGGCACCTGGATCGCCGCGTGCAAGTGGGTGCAGCTCGCGATCTGGTTCTGGGCGGGCGTCTCCAAGCTCACGGTGGCATTCGGGTACGTCGTCCCGATCATGACCGCGAACAACCCGCTCCTGAAGAGCGGCGCGCTGCGCCGGCGCCTGTTCGTCTCGTACCCCGACGACCTCCGGCCATCGCGGCTCGCCAAGGCGATGGCGCACGCGGGCACGTTCCTCGAGTTCGCGACGCCGCTGACGCTCGTCTTCGTCACGCACGCGGGGCCGCTCCTCTACCTCGGGATCGGCTTCGCGCTCCTGCTGCACGGGTTCATCCTCAGCAATCTGCCCATCGCGGCCGTGTTCGAGTGGAACGTCCTCAGCATCTACGCCGCCTTCTTCCTGTTCGTCGGTCACCCGGAGGTGAGCCTCTTCTCGGTCGGATCGGGGCCGCTCGCGCTCTACCTCGTGGTCGCGCTGCTGGTGCTGCCGCTGGTCGGCAACCTCGCGCCGTCGCGCGTCTCGTTCCTGGTGTCGATGCGCTACTACGCCGGCAACTGGGCGTGGAACGCGTGGCTGTTCCGCAACCACGGCTACAAGAAACTCCAGGGGCTCAAGCGCGCCGCGCCGTTGCTGCGCGAGCAGCAGGAGCGCTTCCTCGGCGCCGACCAGGCCGTGCTCGCCGATTCCGCGCTGCTCGCCTTCCGCACCCTGCACCTGCAGGGCCGCATCCTCGGCATGCTGCTGCCGAAGGCGATCGGCGGACGCCCCTTCCGCGACTACACCTACGTCGACGGCGAGGTCGTCGCGGCGTCGGTCGTCGGCTGGAACTTCGGTGAGGGGCATCTCGCCGACCAGCGCCTCGTCGCCGCCGTGCAGGCGCAGTGCGGCTTCGAGGACGGCGACCTGCGCGTCATCTGCGTCGAGGCGCAGCCGATCCTCGGCTCGACGCTGCACTGGCGGATCGTGGACGCGAAGCGGGGCATCCTCGAGGAGGGCGACGCGGAGCTGTCGGACCTCGCCACGCGCAAGCCCTGGGACTACGGGGAGAGCTGACCTCCGTGGACGACGCCGTCATCGTCGGCTCGGGCCCGAACGGGTTCGCCGCCGCGATCGAGCTCGCGCGAGCGGGAGCCTCCGTCCGGATCCTCGAGGCGCGCGACGAGATCGGTGGCGGCACCCGGACCGCGGCGCTGACGCTGCCGGGGTTCGCGCACGACGTGTGCTCCGGGTGTCATCCGATGGCGGTGCTGTCACCGTGGTTCCGCGGCGTGCCGCTCGCCGAGCACGGCCTCCGGTGGATCCATCCGCCCGCGTCCGTCGCGCATCCGCTCGACGGCGAGCCGGCCGTGCTGCTGCGGCGATCGCTCGGCGAGACCGCGAGCGACCTCGGCTCCGACGCCCGCGCCTACGAGACGTTCTTCGCGCCGTTCCTGCGCGCGCCGCACGAGCTGCTCGCCGATCTTCTCGCGCCGCTGCGCGTCCCGCAACATCCGCTCCGGCTCGCCCGCTTCGGGCTCCCGGGCCTGCTGCCCGCGACCTCGGCGTTCCGCGCCCGCTTCCGGGGCGAGCGGGCCCGCGCCCTGCTCGCCGGGTGCGCGGCGCATTCGATCCTGCCGCTCGAGCGACCGCTCACCGCGGCGGTCGGCACGATCTTCGCGCTGACCGGGCACGTCGAGGACTGGCCGGTCGCCGCCGGCGGCTCGCAGGCGATCGCCGCCGCGCTCGCGTCGTACTTCCGTGCGCTCGGCGGCCGGATAGAGACCGGACGCTGCGTGCGATCGCGCGCCGATCTGCCACCCGCGCGCGCCGTCCTCTTCGACACGAGCCCTTCGCAGGTGGCGGACGTGTGCGAGCCGATCCTGCCGGCGTCGTACGTGGCGCGCCTGCGGCGCTACCGCTATGGCCCGGGCGTCTTCAAGCTCGACTGGGCGCTCGACGGCCCCATCCCCTGGCGGGACCCGCGCTGCCTCGACGCGTCGACGGTGCACCTCGGCGGCACGCTCGGCGAGATCGCCGCCGCCGAGGCCGCCGTGTGGCGCGGCGAGCATCCGGAGCGGCCCTTCGTCCTGGTCGTCCAGCAGAGCCAGTTCGACGCCTCGCGCGCTCCGTCAGGCCAGCACACGGGGTACGCCTACTGTCACGTGCCGCCCGGATCCACCGCGGATCTGACCCCGGTCGTCGAGCGGCAGGTCGAGCGCTTCGCACCCGGCTTCCGCGATCGCATCCTCGCGCGCCACGTCCTGCGCACCGCGGATCTCGAGCGCGACAACCCCAACTACGTCGGCGGCGCGATCACGGGAGGCGTCGCCGACCTGGCGCAGTTCTTCACGCGCCCGGTGGCGCGGCTCGACCCGTACTCGACGCCGAACCCGCGCGTCTTCATCTGCTCGGCCTCGACGCCGCCCGGCGGCGGCGTCCACGGCATGTGCGGCTACTTCGCGGCGCGCAGCGCCCTGCGGCGGCTCGCGCGCCTTCCGGGGGCGCTGGCCCCGCTGTGAGTACGCTCAGGCCGGGAGCGCTCGATCGAGGATCGTCGCGAGCACGCGCTCGACGGTCGCGCTCGGCGACGCGCCGCCGATGCCACGCAGCACGAAGCGATCCCGGATCCGGCCGGCGACCGTGTTGATCTCGATCGCCACCGGAAAGAGCCCGACGCCGGAGAGCTTGGCCAGCAGGCGACCCAGGAAGCCGATCTGGTCGGAACCTTCGACGGTGAGCTCGAGGCTGCCGTCGCTCGTGCGCGCGATCACCCAGCGGGAGAGCTGCGGCGCCTCGGCCACCGTGGCCTCCACGGGCTGCCGGGTCATGGACTCGTAGTCGAGGCGCGCCGGCGGCGTCTCCGTGCCGGCAAAATCGAGATCGAACTCGGCACGCCAGTGACGCTGGTCGCCGCGCGTCGCGCGTCCCGCGACGATCGAAACCCCTTCGCGGGAGAGCCCCGAGAACGGCGACAGGACCCAGTGCGGGTTTGCGCTGCGACCCTCGAGCCTCAGCTGGTGGAGACCCTCCGCGAGCGGCTGCACCGTGGCGTTCATGCGTCGCGGGCGGAATGGGCAAACCCCGGGCCAGGTCCGGCGCATGCGGTGCCAAGGTACTCGGTGTCGGGAATTTGACCGCGACCGCGATATCACGTCCGCCAGGCGGGCAGCGATCGTACCGCGGCCAGGGAGAGGAGCGGCGGCACCGCGAACAGGACGTAGCACGCGGATCGCTCCCAGCCGCTCGCGAGCAGCAGCCCGGCCACGTACGGACCCAGCACGGCGCCGCCGCGACCGATCCCGATCGCCCAGCCGATCGCCGTGGTCCGAACCTGCGGCGCGTAGAGCCGCGGCGCCATGGCGTAGAGCCCGACCATCGACCCGAAGATGAAGAATCCGATCATCGCGGCGGCGGCGAGCCGCGCCGGCAGGCTCCCCGCGAGCGCGGCGAACAGCACGAACGCGACCGTGCACGCGGCCATGTAGATCGAGACGAGGCGGCGCAAGCCGAGCTGCGCCGACGCCCAGCCGAGGAGCCCGGCGCCGACGATGCCGCCGACGTTCATGAGGACGCCTCCCGACACGCCGCGCCCGACCGACAGGCCGGAGGCGACCAGGATCTGCGGCGTCCAGGTGAGCGCGAAGTAGAAGCTCGCCATCACCATGAAGAACGCCACCCAGAGCAGGATCGTCGTCGTGCGGTGCTCCGGCGAGAACAGCTCTTCCACCTGCGCGCGCAACGACGGCGTCGTGCGCGCGTCCGCGGCCGGCAGCGCGTCGAGCGCGGGGCGGCCCATTCGAGCGAGCAGCGCGTTGGTGCGCTCGAGCGCGCCGTCGGGACGGCGGGTGACGAGGTAGTCGAACGACTCGGGCAACCGCCACAGCACGACCGGGACGAGCATCGTCGACGCGAGCCCGCCTGCGACGAATACGGCCCGCCAGCCATACGACGCGAGGAGGCCCACCGCGATCGATCCGCCGATGGTGGCCCCGATCGGGTAGCCGGTCTGCAGGAGGCTCACCGCGAAGTCGCGCCAGCGCAGCGGGGAGTATTCGGCGACGATCGTGTTGAGGCTCGCGAGCGCGCCGCCGATGCCGAGGCCCGTGAGCGCGCGCATCGCGGCGAGCTGCCTGACGTCGGCGGCGGCGGCCGACGCGCACATGCCCGCGCTGAGGACGACCAGGCAGACGACGATCACGGGCCGCCGGCCGATGCGGTCGGCGAACGGGGCGATGAAGAGGGAGCCGGCCATCATGCCGGCCAGGCCCGCGCTGAAGAGGAGCCCCAGCGCATCGTCCGGAACCGACCAGTCGCGTGCGATCGCGGGCGCCGTGAACGCGATCGCGAGCACGTCGAACCCGTCGAGCATGTTGACGACCAGGCAGATCGCGATGGCCGCGATCTGGAACGGGCTCATGGGGCCGTCGTCGATCGTGCGTCGCAGGTCCACGACGACGCGGAGTGTGCCGGCCCGCGGCGTTCAGCTCAACGCGGCGAGCGACGTCACCGGAGCTGCGCCTGCAGGCCCATCGACAGCCCCGCGGGCCCGGGCAGGTTCATGCCCGAGTCCACCGTCGAGTTGCCCGTTCCGGACACGCAGGCGGTCCCGCCGGCGATGCCAGTGTGCGGCTGGCCGTCGCGCAGATCGCCGAAGGTCGAGCCACGGACCTCGATGTAGCGGGCGGTCCCCGTGCGGCCGCGGAAGGCGCCGCGCGTCGCTTGCCCCAGCAGACCCTGGGCCGGCGACGGCAGGCAGAACGCGCCGCGCGAGTCGGCCACCGTGGAGGTGCTCGTCGTCTGGTGCGTGAGCGTCACGCTGAGCGTGGCCGCCGGCGTTCCGGGCGGCGGGCAGTCGACCGACGTCCCGGTCGAGCTGTCGACCGTGCACGAGTGGCCGTTGTTGGGGCCGCCTCGGCACACGCCGCTCGAGCAGATCGGGCATTCCTGGACGCCGGGGGTGCCGGAGTCGAGGTCGCCGTTCAGGTACACGGCGACGCGAAGCGGCAGGGTCACGTCGAGCGCACCGGTGGTCGCGTTGAGGGTGCCGGACACCGCCGGCGACGGTGCGATCGTCGTCACGTAGCAGCCGTTCAGGTTCGAGCGCAGCGTGTTCTGCATCGGCACCGGCGCGCCGAAGCTGCAGCCGGGCGCGGTACAGCGACCCACGTCGCCGGTCTCGGCCGCCGTCGACGCACCGAGTGGCATGGCGGTCTGCGTGCCGCAGCTCGTCACGTGGAAGACGGACGACACGCCGGCCGGCAGCGGGATCAGATCGGCGCGCGACGATCCGCCGCCCAGGTACATCGTGTTGCAGTGCAGGAACGCATCGGTGAGCGCGAAGGGACGCAGGTCACGACCGGTACCGCTCTGGTCGTTGTTGATGCGGCCGCACGAGCCGCTCATCGAGACCATCGTCAGGGTGAGATTCGGGCAGCAGGTGCAGCTCGCCGTGCAGCCGGAGGTGGCACCGCACGTCCCGTGGTCGTTGCGATCGCACTGCTCGCCGCAGTTCGCGATGCCGTCGCCGCACGTGGTGACGGTCTCGGAGCAGCCGCCCGCGCCGTTGCAGGTGTCGGGCCCGCAGGCGTCGCCGTCGTCGCACCGCATGGTCGTGGGCTCCGGCGGATGCATGCAGCCGCCGCTGCCGTCGCACACGTCGCGCGTGCAACCGTTGCCGTCGTAGCACAGCGTCGGCGCGATCATGCCCGCCGGCATGTTGTTCGCCAGGCACGCGCCCGTGCTGTTGCAGGTGTCGGGCAGCGTGCAGTCGTTGCCGACCGTGCTGCCGCAGAAGAAGCCGACGGGCTGCAGCGGATGCTGGCAGCCGCCGGCGCCGTTGCACTGGTCGGCCGTGCAGGGGTTGGCGTCCCCGCACAGGGTCGGCGCGATCGTTCCCTGCGGGGTGTTGTTGGCGAGGCAGGTCCCCGTGCCGCTGCATTGGTCGGGCCCGTTGCAGTCGTCCGAGCGCATGTCGCCGCACAGCGTGCCGGGCGCCGAGAACGGGTTCTGGCATCCGCCGGTGCCGTTGCAGAGGTCGCGCGTGCAGGGGTTGCCGTCGTTGCAGAGCGTCGGAGCGACCGTGCCGGCGACCATGTCGTTGGTGAGGCACTGGCCGGTCGCGTTGCAGCGGTCGGGCAACGTGCAGTCGTTGCCGACGATGCTGCCGCAGAGCGTTCCGGACGGCAGGAGCGGATGCTGGCACCCGCCGGTTCCGTTGCACTGGTCGGCGGTGCACGGGTTGTTGTCGGCGCAGAAGGTCGGCGCGATCGTGCCCGCAGCCATGTCGTTCGGCGCGCAAACGCCCGTCGCGTTGCAGGTGTCGGGCAGCGTGCAGTCGTTGCCGGTCTTGTCGCCGCAGACCGTCCCCACCGGCATCAGCTGGCAGGTCGAGCTGCAGCAGACGCCGCCGTCGCACGTCTCGCCGGCCTCGACGATCCCGTTGCCGCACACCGAGGCGGTCGCGTTCGCGAAGCCGCGCTTCAAGCGGACGCGGCAGGCCTTCCGGCATTCGCGGGCGCGCTTCCCGCACGCGCGCACGTCGCCCAGCTCCTCCGCCCGGCAGGTCTTCGCATCGGCCCGGCAGTCGTGCAGACACGTCGACGCGGCGGACACCACGCCCGGGAGCCAGAGCCCCAGGGCGAGCGCGAGGGTCGCGATGCGGGCGGCACGGCCGCTGCGAGGCATGGCGGCGTGCCTTGCAAGGGACTTGCCGATCAAAAGTGTGCTCCGACGCTTGCGAAAGCAGGGCCGACCGTCGCAAAAGCGTCGGTCCGTCACGCGCACACCCCTTGCGGGGCGGCACCCGTTCCCTCTCTCCCGCCGGATTTGGTAGGCCCCTGGCGCGCCTGGGATGAATCGACCGCTCGCCGATGCCCCCATCACCGAGGACGACGCGTTCCTCGCCGCCGCGCTCGAGCACGCGAGCGTACCGACGCTGCTCATGTCGATCGTCCACCTGACCGGCGACGCGTCGATCCTGGACGGACCGATCCGGCCGCAACGCACGATGCCGGGCGACGTCGACGGGGGGCTGTCCGACGCCGACCGGGCCGCCGTGCGGTCGATGGCGCTCGCGGCGCTGCGCGCCCATCGCGATCGCGGCGGCACGCTGCCGCCACCTCCGTCACCGGCGACCATTCGCAGCATGATGAGCTTCATGGTCGGCGAAGAGGTTCCCGACGAGTACGTCCCGATGTTCCTGGAGGAGATGGCGCTCGATGGCGCCGACGCCCGCGGCGTCGCTTGGGACGGTGTGCCGGCGGAGCGCCGTGAGCGCTTGCGCGTCGTCGTCATCGGCGCCGGCATGTCGGGCCTGCTGGCCGCGATCCGGCTCGAGCAGGCCCGGATCCCATACGTCGTGCTGGAGAAGAACGAGGGAGTCGGCGGCACCTGGCTCGAGAACAGCTATCCGGGGTGCCGCGTCGACGTCGCCAACCACTTCTATTGCTACTCGTTCGAGCCGAACCACGACTGGCCGGAGTTCTTCTCGCAGCGAAACGAGCTGCGCGACTACTTCGAGCGGTGCGCCGATCGCTACGGTGTGCGGGCGCGCATCCGCTTCGGCACCGAGGTCCTCGCGGCGCGCTGGAACGACGCCGAGGCCCGGTGGGAGCTGCGGATCCGATCCCGGGGCCGGGAGGAGACGCTCCTCGCCAACGCGATCGTCAGCGCCGTCGGGGCCCTCAACCGCCCTCGCCTCCCCGACATTCCCGGACGCGAGTCGTTCGCCGGTCCCGCGTTCCATTCGGCCGAGTGGCAGCACCAGCACGACCTCGCCGGCAAGCGCGTCGCGGTGATCGGCACGGGCGCGAGCGCCTTCCAGCTCGCGCCCGAGATCGCCAAGACGGCGCGCCGCCTCATCGTCTTCCAGCGCTCGCCGCCGTGGATGGTGCCGAACCCGCGCTACCACGCGAAGATCGGCGATGCGAAGAAGTGGCTCCTGCGGCACGTGCCGTACTATGCGCGCTGGTATCGCTTCCTGCTCTTCTGGCCCGGCTCGGACGGTTTGATGCCGTCGCTCGTCGTCGACCCCGAGTGGCCGCACCCCGAGCGGTCGGTCAACGCCATGAACGACGCCATGCGCGAGTTCTTCACGCAGTACATGGCCGAGCAGATCGGCGACGACCCGGAGCTGCTCGCCAAGGTCGTGCCGCGCTACCCGCCGTTCGTGAAGCGCATGCTGCAGGACGACGGAACCTGGCTCGCGACGCTGAAGCGCGACAACGTCGACCTCGTCGTAGAGCCGATCGCGGAGATCACGTCCCGCGGCGTGCGCTGCGCGGACGGCGCGGAGCACGTCGTCGACGCGATCATCTACGCGACCGGCTTCCACGCGAACCGATTCCTGTGGCCGATGGAGATCGCCGGGCGCAGCGGTGCCACGCTGCGCGAGGTATGGGGCGACGAGCCGCGCGCCTACCTCGGCATCACCGTCCCGGACTTCCCGAATCTCTTCTGTCTGTACGGACCCGGAACCAATCTCGCGCACGCCGGCAGCATCATCTTCCACTCCGAGTGCCAGGTCCGTTACGTGATCGGCTGCCTGGCGACGCTGCTGCGCGGAGGGTTCTCGGCCATGGAGTGCCGGCGCGACGTCCACGACGCGTACGCCGCGCGTTTCGACGCACGCCACGACACGATGGTGTGGTCCCACGCAGGCACCGGGAGCTGGTACAAGAACGCCCGTGGCCGCGTGCTGACGACCTCGCCCTGGCGGCTCGTCGACTACTGGGCCTGGACCCGCACGCCGGGGCCGGGCGACTACGACCTCCGTTGAGGCCGCTCTCGCCAGGAGAAGCCGTCGCGACGCTCGCCCAAATGAGCGAACGCTCGCCGTCGAGCTGAGCGACCACGACGGGGCGGGCGCGTTCCGTGCAACCTCCGATCTGCGCAAGACACGCCGACGTCTTGTGCAGAGCACCCGGGCGCTGATCGCGTACGCCCACGACCTCGCCGGCCTCGCGGCGCGAAGGAAGCTCGACGGGAACCTGCGCGCGACCCCGGTCGCGGCCGGAGACTCAGTCCTGGCCGACACGAAGAAGCTTCGCGGCGCCGTCTGCCGCCCCGACGACGCGCCGAGCGGGTCAAGCGGATCGCGGCCTCAGCCCAGCCGGTTGGCCCGGGATCGGAGTGCCTAGCGGATGGGCGCGGGCGCCCGTTCCTTGTGCACCCCTCCGCGCGTGAAGCACCGAAATCGCGCGCGGCCACGACCGCCCGGCGTGGGAATCCCACCGCCGGGGGCATCGCGCTCCACCCCGCGAAGGTTGGCACCCCCGTTGCTCTCCCGGGCGGCGGAGAGGTGACGCGATGAAGAAGATCGAAGCGATCATCAAACCCTTCAAGCTCGACGACGTGAAGGACGCGCTGGCCAAGGCCGGCGTGCAGGGTCTCACCGTGACCGAGGTGAAGGGCTTCGGCCGCCAGAAGGGTCACACCGAGCTCTACCGGGGCGCAGAGTACGTCGTCGACTTCCTGCCCAAGGTGAAGGTCGAGATCGTGCTCGACGAAGCGAAGGTCGCCCAGGTGACCGAGGTGATCGAGAAGGCCGCACGGACGGGCAGCATCGGCGACGGGAAGATCTTCGTCCTTCCCATCGACGAGGCGCTCCGCATCCGGACCGGCGAACGCGGCGGCAACGCCGTCTGAATCCAGCTCACGTGCAGAGACTAGGGGGTGTCTTCATCATGATGGAACTCGCAAAGCGAACGTGCGGAGTGTTGCTGCTCGCGTCGGTGCTCGCGCCGGCGCTGGCGAGCGTGGCGCGGGCGGAGGACGCCCCGTCGCTGCCGGCGTACTTCACGGCGACGAACGCCGACGCCGAAAAGCCGACCTGGCCCGACCCGACGGGGGCGGCATCAGGTGTCTGGGCGACGCCTGCCGGCGACGGCAAGGGTGACGTGCCGAGCGGCCTCGCCCTCGGCGACGTCTACGATCGCGTCGTGCACAACCTCTTCGCGATCAACTACGTCTGGGCGCTGGTCACCGGCTTCCTCGTCATGTTCATGCAGGCCGGCTTCATGTTCGTCGAGACGGGCCTCTGCCGCGCGAAGAACGCAGCCCACACCTCGGCGATGAACTTCATGATCTACCCGCTCGGTTGCATCGCCTTCTGGGCCTACGGCTTCGCGCTCGGCTGGGGCAACTGGTGGAACGGCCCCGTACCGCCAGGGTGGTATCCCTCGCTCGGCCCCGGCCTGTCGGTGTTGAACAGCGGCGTGGGGCTCGGCGGGGACGGCACGAACAGCGTGTTCACGTACGGTCTCTTCGGCACGAAGGGTTTCTTCCTCACCAGCGCGGTCAACGACACGGCGGTCATGGTCCTCTTCTTCTTCATGATGGTGTTCATGGACACGACCGCCACGATCCCCACCGGTGTCATGGCGGAGCGCTGGGCGTGGAAGAACTTCTTGATCTACGGCCTCTGGGTTGCGCTGCCATACTGCATCTACGCGAACTGGCTGTGGGGCGGCGGGTGGCTCGCTCAGGGCGGCATCAACTGGGGGCTCGGGCACGGCGCGGTGGACTTCGCGGGATCGGGGGTAGTGCACGGGATGGGCGGAATCATAGGGCTCGCCGGCGGAATGGTCCTAGGCCCGCGCATCGGCAAGTACGACTCGAAGGGCAAGCCGCACGCTCTTCCAGGCCACAACGTCCCGATGGTGGTCCTCGGCACGTTCATCCTCGCGTTCGGGTGGTTCGGCTTCAACCCTGGATCGACGCTCGCCGGCACGGATCTTCGCATCAGCTTCATCGTCGTGAACACGTTGCTCGCGAGCATCACCGCTGCGATCGGCGCGCATGTCGCGTTGAGCTTCAAGGGCCTGAAGCCGGACCCGTCGATGCTCTGCAACGGCATGCTCGCAGGGCTGGTCGCCATCACGGCCCCGTGCGCGTTCGTCAATCCGGTGGGTGCGGCCATCATCGGATTCATCGCCGGCCTTCTGGTCGTCTTCAGTGTGTTTTTCTTCGAGAGGGTCGGAGTCGACGACGTCGTGGGCGCCATCTCCGTACACGGCACGAATGGCCTCTGGGGTGTGCTGTCGGTCGGTATCTTCGCCACCGGCGAGTACGGCGCGGGTTGGAACGGTGTCGTGCGCGAGGAGATGGTGAAGATGTACGGCTCGGACGGGGTGCGCGGGCTCCTCTACGGCGACTTCTCCCAGTTCATCATGCAGAGCATCGACTGCATCGTGCTGGCCGTGTTCGGCTTCGTCATGGCGTACGTCTGGTTCAAGGTGAGCAACTTGATCACGCCGATTCGCGTGAGCGCGGAGACGGAGCTCGAGGGGCTCGACGGTCCAGAGATGGGCGCGCACGGCTACCCCGACTTCCAGATCCACCCGGGCCAGGCGCACTAGCCGACGGCTTCGAAATTCGAGACGCAGGCCGGCGGGGACTCCCGCCGGCCTGTTCGCTTTCCGGACGCTCGTCAGCGCTTGAACCGCGCGACCGCCGTGCGGTACAGCCCGCGCCATGCACGCTCGGGCGTGGTTCGGCGTCGGCCTGGCGCTGTTGATGGTGGCGTTCATCGCCGTCGTCGTGGTTCGCAGTCGCGTTCGCGGGCGGACGGCGACGCGCCCCACGCGATTCGACGCGCCCGCGGCGGCGGAGCCCCCGGCCCGCGCCGATGCGCCTTCGCGGCGACCGGACGAACCCGCCGAGCCGCAGGAGCCGTCGCCGCTCGACGATCCGCAGGCCCGCATGTGGGCGTCGGTCGACCTGAACGCGCTACAGGCCGAGCTGCCGGACAACATCTACTGGAAAATGGCCGTTCCCACGAAGGATCCCGCCATCCTCGAGGCGCGCGAGGCCGAGCGCGAGCGCTGGAACGTCGAGTACGGGAAGGTCCTCTCGAACACCGCGACCGCGGGAGAGGTCGATGCCTACTACGCCCACCGCTACAAGCTCTCGTCCGACTACGTCGAGCTGGCGACCCTCCTGTTGAACGACTACGGCGAGCGCTTGCCGCAGCGCGACGTGGCACTGCTCAAGCTCGCCATCGAGATGCACCTGGCGCGCCTGGAGGAGATTCCGCGCCAGATCGTGGAGGCGCACGAGCGCCGGGAGGCCCACGAGGCGGCGCGGCGCGACTGGCTCGAGCAACAGAAGGCGTTCGGGCAGCCCGTGCCGCCCGATCCCCCGGCAGATTTCCATTGATCAGCGGCACGCGATCGTGATAGCGGGCCCGAAACCGATTCATCGCGCGAGGCGTGAGCCTCGAGGGGGTGCGACGAATGAACGATCGGCGTGGTGTCCGAGGTTGGAAGGCCGGGCTGCTGGCGATCGCCCTGGCCGTGGCAACGCTGCCGCGCGGCGCGGCGGCGATCGGCATCGAGGACGTGGTCGACGGCGGGAACACCTACGCCTGGGTGCGCGTCGAGCTGCCGGGAACGTTCTGCAGCGACGGCTCGCAGTATCGCTTCTGGTACTACGACTCGCCGACGTCGAACAACATGGTCATCTCGTTCGAGGGCGGCGGAGCGTGCTGGGACTACCCGAGCTGCAGCGGGCAGGCGGGCATCCTCGGGGCCGCGCACCCGAACGGCATCCCGGCCGACTACATCACGTCGTTCGAGCCGCAGTACGTCTCGCCGATCGTGAACGGCGCCGATCCGGGCATCCCGGGCCGGCCGAAGAACCCGATCGTCACCAACGGCTGGGACGTCGTCTACATGCCGTACTGCACGGGCGACACGCACGTCGGCAACAACGTCGTCACGTACACCGATCCGACGGGCCAGAACCCGCCGATCGTGTTCCGCCACGTGGGCTACAACAACACGGTGGCGGCGATGAACTTCCTGCACACGCGCTTCCCGACCATCAACAAGCTCCTGGTCACCGGCTTCAGCGCCGGCGGCGTCGCGAGCGCGGCGGGCTACTACCAGGTGCGGCGAACCCTCAATCCCACCAAGGGCTATCTCCTCGACGATTCCGGACCGATCTTCCCGGCACCGAACTCGAGCTACAGCTCCTACCAGCTCCACCAGACCATCAAGACCGCGTGGAACCTGCAGTCGCTCTACAACCAGCTTCCGGCGTCGTTCAACCAGAGCAACTTCGGCAGCATCAACGGCGTCGTGGCGACGCAGTTCCCGGGCGACCAGATGGCGTACGCGGGCTACTCGAGCGACTACAACTTCTCGCGCTTCTCGTACGAGCGGTTCTTCCCGGGCATCACCAAGGCCCAGGTGCTGTCGCGCTGGCGCACCGACCAGACGAACCTCATCAACCAGATCAAGGCGTACTCCAATTGGAGCTACCACGTGCCGTGGGAGCGTCCGATCAACGACAGCCACTGCGTCTCGATCATCACCTTCATCGGCAGTCACGCGTGCCCGACCGTGCGCAAGAAGTACTGGTACGAGGTGCTCGAGTGGCCGTGGACGCAATCGTGGAAGTGCCCGAGCGGCTTCACGCCGTTCGAGACGTTCCTGGCCGGGTGGATCAACAGCAACCAGCAGCGCCGGATCGTCGAGCCCGAGAACTACTACAACGACGAGGATCCGGGCATGCAGATCGTCGGCCCGCTCATCAACGACGCGCTCGCCGGCGCCTGACCAGTCGACGCGCCGCCGGCCGAAACGGGGGCGATGCCCCCGTCGCGGCCGGCATGAGATCATTGCGCATCCGCTCGTCCGCGTCCGTCTCGCGTGCGCTGCTCGCGCTCACGCTCGCCGGCGCGTGCGGCGGAGAGCCGGTGGCGCCGCCGGCGCGCACGCCGCCCACGACATTACAGGCGCCGGCGGCGCCACACCGTCCGCTGGGCATGGACGAGCCCCGGAAGGCCCAGCCCTTCACGATCGACCAGCGCCTGCTCGACGCCGTCCGCCGCGGCGATCGCCCGACGCTGGAGCGCGCCCTCGAGCTCGGCGCCAGCGTCCAGGCGAAGGACGACCTGCAGCGCGGGTGCGTCCTGCTCGCCACCAAGGACGCCGGCGACCTCGCGCTCGTACAATGGCTCCACGAGAAGGGTGCCCCCCTCGACGACCCCGACGTCGGCGGTCGCACGGCGCTCGGCTTCGCGGCCGAGGGCGGGCGGCTGGATCTGGTCCGCTACCTCGTCGAGGGCGGCGCCGCCGTGAACGCCCGCGACGGCCAGCAGCGCACGCCCCTCTTCCATGCGGTGCTCGGCGATCACGCCGACGTGATGACGTTCCTCCTCGCCTCGGGGGCCGACGTGAACGTCCGCGACCAGTTCGGCGACACGCCGCTCATCGTCGCGTGTGCGAAGGGCTTCGGGGCGACGGCCACGCTCCTCCTCGAGCACGGCGCGGACGCGACGCTGCGCGACCAGGAGGGCCGTACCGCGCGCGAGCGCAGCGTGCCCGGCGTCGAGCCCTGTCTGCGCGCGGGGCCGCCCTGACGCCGAATGCGCGCCACGCCGATCGTCGCCGCCGTCGCGGGTGGCGTTCTCTACTTCCTCGGCTACATCGGCTGGGGCGTCTGGCCCTGTATCTTCGTCTTCCTCGTGCCGCTGTGGTGCGGGCTCGACGCCGTCGCGCACGAGGGCCTCGGCCGCACGCTCGTCCTCGGCCTCGTCTTCGGGCTCGCGGCGTACGCGGGCGGCTTCTCGTGGCTATGGTACCTCGTCGACGCCTTCCTCGAAGGCAGCCGCACGGCCGGCGCGGCGCTCTGGCTCGCGTACGGCCTCTGGTTCGCGGCCGGCTTCGCCGTCTACGCGGCCGCGTTCCGCGCGATCCGCCGGCGCGGGTGGTCGGTCGCGACGGCCGGCGTGCCGTCGCTCGTCGTGCTCGAGTGGCTGCAACCGGCGCTCTTTCCGGTGAACGCGGGCACCGCGCTGATGCCCGTGCCGCTCTTCGTCCAGACCGCCGACCTCGGGGGGCCGCTTCTCCTGACGGCGCTCGCGGGCGGCGCGAACGTGGCGTGCTTCGAGACCTGGGCCTGGTGGCGCGGGCGCCGGTCCCGGCCGCTCGGCACGTGGCTCGCCGCCGTCGCGACCGCGTTCGCCGTTTTCGGCTATGGAGTCGTGCGCACCGCCGACGTCGAGCGCGCGGCGGCCGCGGCACCCGCCTTCACCGTCGGGCTCGTCCAGCCGAACCTCGGCGTCATGGAGAAGCGCACGCAGAGCGTGCGCACGCACGAGGCCCACGTGATCCTCACGCGCGAGCTGCTCGCGGCGGGTCCGGTCGATCTCGTCGTGTGGCCGGAGACGGCCTACGTGCGCGGCCTGCGGCGGCCGCTGCCGCTGTCGGGCCGTCCCGTGCTGCAGGACCTCGCCGTGCCGCTGCTCTTCGGTGGCAGCTCGGTTCGCGAGGAGGACGGGCGGCGGCTCGCGACCAACTCGGCCCTGCTCGTCGGCGCCGACGGGATGATCCGCGACGTCTACGACAAGAACCTCTTGATCCCGTTCGCGGAGTACGTGCCGATGGCGGGGCTCGTGCCCGGCCTCGCGCGCCTCTTCCCGCACGTGCAGGCGTTCGACGCATCGACCGACACGCCCGCGCTCCACCTGGGATCGTGGCGGCTCGCGACGCCGATCTGCTACGAGGTCGCGCGGCCGGACTTCGTCCGCCGGATGGTCCGCACGTCACGGCCGCACGTCCTGGTGGCGCTCGCGAACGACGCGTGGTTCGGCGATTCGCAGGAGCCGTGGATCCACCTGGCGCTGGCGCGCCTGCGCGCCGTCGAGCACCGGCGCTTCCTCGTGCGGGCGACGAACAGCGGCGTCAGCGCGATCGTCGATCCGAACGGCCGTACGGTGGCCCGGACCGATCTCCTCGCGCGGGCGACGTTGCGCGGCACCGTGCGGGTGCTCGAGGGCGAGACGGTCTACGCGCGCTGGGGTGACTGGGTCGGGTGGGTCTCGCTCGCGTTCGTCGTGCTGGCTTTCGCCGTGCGGAGGTGATCGGCGTGGGCAGCCCGTCGCGGCCCTCGCAATCGGGGCGCCGGTGCCGCGCTACGCCGCAGGGCGGCGGATGCCCGCGTCCGCCTCGGCGCTCACGGCCGGCAGGCGCAGCGTGAACGTCGTCCCCTCGCCGGGCACGGAGTCGAATTCGACCGTCCCGCCGAAGTGGTTCATCACGAGGTCGCGCACGATGGCGAGCCCGAGACCCGTGCCGCGACCGGGCGGCTTGGTCGTGAACATCTCTTCGAAGACGCGCGCGCGATGCTCGAGTGCGATGCCACAGCCACGGTCGCGCACCGCGACGACGATCGTGCTCGCTTCCACGCCCAGCGTGATCTCGATGTCGCCCGTCCGGCCCGCGTCCTCGAAGGCGTCGACGCCGTTGCTGACGAGGTTCGTCAGCACCTGTCCGAGCTTGGTCGGATCACCCTGGAGGCGTGGCAGGCTCGCCGCCCCCGACACGCGCAGGCCGCAGCCCGCGGTCTGGACCTCGTGGCGCAGCAGAACCTCGGTGTCGCGCACCACCTGTCCGACGTCGAACGTCGACGTCGGGGCCGCGGCGTAGCCGCGCGTGTGGGCCTTCACGGCCAGGATGAACTGCGCCGCCTTCTGCGTCCATTGCTCCGCACGTTGCGCGACGGCGTCGAGCTCGCCCGCGATCTCGCGGTGGTCCGCCGGCGTGACCGAGGTGTCGCCGATCGCGTCGCGATATTCGCCGATGAGCTCGCGCGCCACCTTGAGGCTCGACAGCGTCGCGCCGAGCGGCGTGCTGACCTCGTGCGCGACGCCGGCGGCGAGGCGGCCGAGGGTCGCCATCTTCTCCGCCCGCACGAGGTTCTCCTGGCTCTGCTCGAGCTCGCGGTAGGCGTCGCCGAGACGCGCGAGCGAGTCGTGCAGCTCGGTGTTCGCCTGTCCCAGCTCCGCGGTTCGCTCGACCACCTTCTGCTCCAGCGTCAGCGTCAGCGCGTGCAGCGCCTGGTACGCCTCGGCGTGCCGGATCGAGAGCGCGGTCTGGTTCGCGAGCATGCGCAGGA
The DNA here is from genome assembly GCA_035577985.1 of Candidatus Eisenbacteria bacterium. NCBI lineage: Bacteria > Candidatus Eiseniibacteriota > Candidatus Eiseniibacteriota bacterium. The sequence continues at coordinate 20,843 of DATJZY010000061.1, read as the reverse complement.
ACTGCGCGTCGTCGGCGGTGTAGTACTTCCCCGAGCGCCGCGGGCCGAGGGCGAGGAAGCCGATCAGCCGGTCCCCGAACAGCATCGGGACGACGATCTCGGCACCGTGCGTCCCGAGCGGAATCGCGCCGCCGACGGCGTCCGGATCGGCATACCAGGTCACGACGGTGCCGGACGCGAGCTGCCGCACGATCGGCGCCTCGGGGGCGACCGGTGCCGCCTCGCCCCACGGTGCGCCCTGCCCGCCGGCGACGCGATAGCTCCCGTCGGTGGCGGCGAGGTAGAGGGCGGCGGCTTCGACGTTCAAGGCGTCGTCGGTGCGCGCGAGCACGACCGCGGCGATCACCTCGACGTCGAGCGCCGAGCCGAGCGCCGCGCTCGTGTCTTCCAGGACGCGACGCGCGTTGTACGTCGGCCGGAAACAGACGCGGTCCACCACGCGCTGCACGCGGTCGCGTAGCGGCATCAGCAGGAGCACGACGGCGAGCGCGAAGTGGAGCGGAAGCAGCGGCGACGTCGCCGCCTCGCGCAGCAGGCCCGTCGTGAGGGCGATGATGAACAGGCAGAGGAGGGTCGTGAGGGCCGTGAGGATCGTGTAGTGGACCAGGCGCCGCACCACCGCGTCGATCTCGAACAGGTCGTGGCGGAGCGTCGCGTAGCCGAGGCCGAGCGGGAAGAGGAAGGTCGTGAACGCGGCCGCGTTCACCGGCAGGGCGCCGCGCGTGACGCCGGAGAGCGCGACCAGCACGGCCGGAAACACGACCCCCGGCAGGGCGGCCAGGATCACGACCCGGATCTTGTTGCGCTCGAGCGCGGAGCCGCGGCGGTAGGCGACGGCCATGCGGGCGGCGAACACGACGCCCACGAGGCCGATGTACAGGTAGCAGAGGTTCCCGAGCCGCAGCGATTGCGGGAGGTCGAAGAGCACGAGCTGCGACGCGACCGCGAGGGCCGCCGACACCACCCAGCCGAGCCCGATTGCCCAGCTCCGCCACGCCTGGCCGCGACGAGCAGGGAAGACGAACGCCAGATGCGCGAGCGCGGCCGGGAAGAACGCCTCCGCGGCCATGTGGATGCGCAGGATGCCGGGCGTCGAGCCGTAGACGCCCGCCGCCGAGAGCATGAAGGTCGCCGTCGTGAGCCCGAATGCGAGCAGACCGCGAGACGCCGGCAGATCGGGTCGCAGGAGCCACACGGCGATGCCGATCAACCCGAAGACGAGCCCGTTCAGGACGAAGGCGCCGAAGAGCAGCAGCACGTCGCCGCCGCTGAACGGGAGCGACTCGATCGTGCTGGTCCACGTCCGGCCGTCGCGACGGAACGTGTACGCGACGGGCGAGCCCGCCGGTCGCGCAGCCACGTCGGCGTAGACCTCGCCGTTGGCCGACACGGCGCGCCCGTCGACGGCGACGACCTCGGCCAGGAAGAGCGCCTCGGACGTCTGCGTGGGCCATCCGGGAAGCGACGCCACCGGCACCAGCCGGTTCGGCAGGACGAGGAAGCCGGGGAACGTCCGACCCCACCAGCCGACGGCGTCGATCGACACGGCGGCGGCGATGGCGAGGATCGCGAGCCCGAGGGTCATCGCTACCGCCCAGTGCCACGGGCGGCGCCCGCTTTGCCGGTCGGGTCGCGTCACGCGAGCCTCCGTCCGGCGCGTGTGGCCACCAGCGCCGCGAGCACGCACGCCTCGGCGAAGAGGTCGCCGACCACGACGTACGGCGTGACGCCGGAGAGCGGCGTGACGTCGGCGGGCAGGACGTCCGCCACGCCGGCGCCGAGCACGGGGCCGACGAGACCGGTCGGCGCGATGAACCCCGAGATCCCGGTGGTGGCGGCGCGCAGCACCCACCGCCGCGTCTCGACCGCGCGGAAGACGGCCATCGAAAAGGTCTGCGTCGCCTCGGCGGCGCCGTCCGGATCGGCCCAGGCGTCGTTCGAGATGTTGACCAGGAGCTCCGCCCCGCGGCGGACCAGCTCGCGTGCCACGTCGGCGTGGAGCACTTCGTAGCAGATGAGGACGCCGAGCGGACCCCGCGGGTGGGGCACCGGGATGGCTTCGAACCCCGGCGCGAACGTCGCGGTGGGACCCGCGAGCGCATCGAGACCCGCCGGTGCGTACTCCGCGAACGGCACGAGGCGCATCTTGTCGTAGCTGCCGAGGACGCCGTCGCGACCGATCGCGTAGGCCGCGTTGTGCATCGTGCCCGCCGCATCGTCCTGGCGAGGGCCGCCGACGAGGATGACGCTACCCGTCTCGTCGGACAGCGAGCGCAGCGCGCCGAGCGGCTCCGCGTCGCGGTCGAGGTAGAAGCTCGCAGTGTTCTCGGGCCAGACGATCAGCTCGGGGCGGCGTCCGGCGAGACCGCTGCGCGTCAGGCGCAGATAGGCCTCGAGCGTCTCCGTGCGCCGCAGTCGCGACGGCTGGCGCGCCGGGCCGCGGTTCGCCTGCACGAGCGCCACCGGCATCGACGTCCCGTGCGGCGTCGAGAACGCCGCGAGACGCCACGCGCCGTAGCCCGCGAGCCCGAGCCACAGGAGCCCCGCGACGGTGAGCGCGGTGATCGCCGGACGCCGGCCGGCACCGAGCGGTCGCAGCAAGTCGGCCGTGGCGAGCGCCGTCCATGCGCACAGAAACGACAAACCATAGACGCCCGTCAGCTCCGCGACCTGGATCAGCGCGAGCCGGCGATAGAACGCGTGACCGAGCAGCTCCCACGGTAGGCCCGTAAAGGCGTTGGCGCGAGCCAGCTCGACCGCGACCCAGAGCGCCGGGATGCCGGCGTAGGCGAGCGGGCGGCGTCCCTCGACGAGGAGTCGCGTCGCGCCGTAGCCGAAGAGCGCGAACGGCAGTCCAGCCACCGCGAGGTAGATGCCGCCCGCTCCCAGCACCGCCGACGTCTCCGAAAGGAGAAAGAACCGCTCGAGCATGCCGGGCACCCACCAGGTCGTTGCGGCCGCGAAGGTGAGCCCGAACACGAGTCCGACGCCGAACCCGGCGAGCATGCGCCGGCCGCGGAGCGCGAGCAGCAGAGGCACGAGCGCCACCGGCGCCAGGACATCCAGCGACCAGGGAGGAACGGCTGCCGCGTAGAGGACCGCGGACAGCACCGCCGCGGCGAAGACGATCATGACTCGGCGAGCGCCGCGCGTTGTAGGCTGAGGGTGAACACGCGGCCGGCGCCCGGGGCGCTCGCGACCTCGATGTCGCCGCCCATGAGCAGCGCCAGCTCGCGCGCAATCGAGAGACCGAGCCCCGAGCCACCCTTGCCCGTCGTCGGCTCGTGGACGAAGGGCTCGAAGGTGGTGTCCTGCGGCCGCTCGCCCGCGCCGGGACCGTCGTCCTGTACCGCTACGAGCACGCGATCGCCGCACTCCTCGGCCAGGATCGCGACCTCGTTGCACGTGGCCTTGGCCGCAGTGACGAGCAGGTTGAAGAGGACGATGCGGAGCTTCGACCGCTCGGCCACGACCGCCGGCACGCCGGCGAGCTCCCAGCGCAGCGACACTGGACGATCTTGCAGAAGGCCGGTCGCCGCGCGCTCGACGTCCTCGCGCAGGCTCTCCAGGCTCACGCGCCCGAGCTGGACGGCGATCTCGCCCGCCGCGAGCCGCGACATGTCGAGGCAGTCGTTCACGATGTCGCGCAGCGCCTCGGCGCTGCGGCGCATGCGCTCGAGCACTTCGATCGACTGCGGCGTCTGCGGCCCGCACGCTCCGTCGATCAGCATCTCGCTGTAGCCGAGCATGATGTTGAGCGGGGTGCGCAGCTCGTGCGAGACGTTGGTGAGAAGATCCGACTTGAGGCGCTCGACGCGCGTCACGTTCTCCAGCTGCGCGTGCGCCTTCATCGCGACGTCGACCCAGAGGAGCAGCTTTTCGGGGCCCTCGGCCTTGTCGTGATACCCCTGGATGTCGAGCCGGCGCATCATCTCGCGCGGCGGCTTCTCGCCGGCGTAGCCCGTCTGCAGGATCACCTGGATGCTCGGGTCGAGCCCGCGGATGTGGCCGACCAGCTCCTCGCCCGTCATGCGGGGCATCAGGTAGTCGACGAGCGCCACGTGGACGCGCTCGACGCCGAGGAGCTCGAGCGACTCGGGCCCGCTCGCGGCGGTGAGAACGCGGTGGCCTTCACGCTCGAGGAGCAGGCGGACCGAATCGAGCGTATCGGGCTGGTCGTCGACGACCAGGACGGTGCGTGCGTCGGCGGCGGCGGTGCTGCGCTTGCGGGCCATCCCCCCTGCCCTCCCCGGTTTCAGAGAATCGGATCGAGAATCGACGGGATCAGCCCGCCGTCCGACCGGTCTGCGGTCCCGGCGGTCGGCGTGGTCGTGGTGGGCGATCCGCTGTTCGGCGAGCCCGGCCCCGAGTTCGAGCTGCCGGGTCCGGAGTTCGGGCTGCCCGGTCCCGAGTTCCCGCTCGTCGGGTTCGGGTCGGTGGCGTACGGGTTCGGCGTGCGCATGGTCGAGATGCGCAGGCGGATCGCGTTGAGACGCGTGCCGCGCAGGAGGCGTGCCGGATCGAGCTCGCTCACGTCGACGGCGATCACGATGTGGTCGTGGTCGAAGTGCGGCGTCCCGTCCTCGTGCCAGTAGTCGTGGTCGACGTCATCGGGGACCTGCACCTTCGTGCCGCCGGTGTGGTGGGCGTTCTCCCAGGTGTTGAACTCGTGACGCCAGTAGCGGATGCGGCTCGCGTTCCCGGTGTTCGACGCGTCCTCGTCGTTGGCGTCGAACAGGCGCCAGCCGAACTTCGCCTCGTCCGGAACGTCACGGAGCGAGCCGACGTTGAAGCCCTGGATGTTCCAGCCGGTCACGCCGCTCGCGAAGAGGGGCAGCAGCACCTCGGTCATGCGTACGTCGACGAGCGTCTCGTTGCGGACCTGATGCACGTCGAACGCGAAGAAGATGTGGCCGTCGTGGCTCATGGCCGTCGTGTACGGGACGTCCACGTCCGACATCGTCTCCGAGAGCACGATCGGCTTGCCGATGACCGTGAACTCGTCCTGGCTGATCGTGAGGACGGGCGCGCCGGGGCGGCGCGGATCCACGACCTCGATCCGCGACGGCCCGTAGTGGAGCCTCTTCGGGAGCTTCACGCGGAGCTGCGTGCGGAGCGGGAGCGGATTCGCCGGGTTGAGGGGATTGAAGTCGCCCTGATCGCGGGCGCGGATGGCAGTGGCGGAGGCGCTGGCGTCGAGCCGCGGCCGCAGCAGCGCGCCCAGACGGCGGAACCGATAGAAGTTGACGGTGTACCGGCTCCCGAGCTCGAAGCTCTGGGAGAAGAGGATGATCTCCGCGCCCGGGTAGCTGAAGTCCGGGCGCACCGCGACGTTCGCGGCCGGTGGCGGTTTGTCGCACCCACAGTAGGCCGCGCTCGCCGGTGACGATCCGGCGACGGCGAGGGCGATCGCCAGCATGGCGGCTGCGTGGGTGAGTGGGTTTCGCATCGTCGGCTCCTGATCGCGCCGCGCGTGCGGAGCGCAGAGGACGGGGAGCAAGCTGCGTACCGGTGCGCCCCACGCGGAAACGTGCGGGTTCCGTGGGACCTGGCGGGCGGGCGAGCACCTGCCGCAGCAGGGGCCACGACGCACGCTGACACAGTGACACAGCGCCGTCGCACGACACGGCACACGTGGGCGCCGGCGAACCCCTACTGGATCCGCTTCGTGCGCGACGCGAAGAGGAGCGCCATGCGGCGCACGGCGGCCCGCAGGCGCGGCCAGCGCCGGAGACCTGCGTCGATCTGCTCGACGAGGCGGTGGTGCAGCGTGCCGAAGCGGTGCTCGAGCTCGGCGGCGCGCGCTTCGGCGGCGTCGGCCCGCGCGGTCGCGTCGGCGAGCGCGGCCCGGTTGCGGTTCCATTGATACTCGAGGTAGCGGGCGCGGTCTTCGACCAGGACGGGCGCCTCGCCGCCCGTGGCGATCACCTGCCGGATCGCGGCCTCGAGCGGCGGGTCGTCGGCCGTCGCGTGCAGATGGCGCAGCAGGTTGCGGTAGGCGTACAGCAGCTCCGGCCCCGGGGAGACCGCGGCAAGCGCGTCGACGTCGAACGGCACGTCGAAGGTCGTGCACCGCCCGAGCGCGCCCGCCATGCGCAGCGCCGCCATGGTGCGGAGGCACTTCTCGCAGCGCCCGCAGTTGAGGGTGGGCTTGGTGCTCGCGTAGCACACGCGCAGGTGGCGGAGCGCCGTGTCGGACGCGGCAATGCGCGCCACCTTCTGCGGCCGCATTCGCGCCAGGCCGTCGTGGACGATCTCGATGTCGTCGCTGCTCCAGAGCGGGTCGAGCAGCGGGTGCGACCCCCACGGAAAGAGCGACGTGTAGCTCCAGGTCGACGGGATGTAGATCTTGTGGAGCCGCGGCGCGAGCAGGAGCGCCACGCTCGCGAGAAACGAGCTGATGTAGTGCAGGTGGAACGACACGTGGGAGTCCGCGAAGCTCCAGACGTTGGTGTCGATCTCGATGAGGGGCTTCCCGAGCTCGGCGGCGGCGCTGCGGACGACCCGGATGTGCGCCGCACGGGTCTCGGGATCGAGGAGCCGCGGCTCGTAGGCGTACACGAAGACGAGCGCCGTGATCTCGTCGCGATGCGACAGTACGCTGTCGAACGAATCGACCCCGCACGAGAAGAAGCACCCGATGCCGCGATCGTCGCCCGTCGCCGCCACGGGCGCGGCTTCGGCGTCGACCGCGACGCGCCGGAACAGGGGATCCCACGCACACAGGACGTCCGCGACGTCCGGCAGGCTCGCCAGCAGGCGGCCCGAGATCGGCAGCGCGGGGCGCACGTTCGTGGCGGCCCGGAGTGCGGGCACGAACGTCGCGGCGACGAACGGCTCGCATCCGCTCGCGATCGGGCCGGTCGAGGCTTCGTACCAGAGGCGATGGGACGACGGCCCGAGGGTGACATCGGTCGTCGTCCTCGGCCCGGCACCGCCGGCGGTGACGGTGGGGCGTCCGATGCGGAGCTCCGACATGGCGGACCGCCGCGTTCGGTAACACAGGAGGGGCGGGTTGCACCACGGCCGCGACCACTGCTCTTCGTCCGCGCGCGCCGACGCTGGCTCACCGGCGCATCAGAACGTCAGCGACACGATCGCCGACGTCGGCGTCCGGTCGGCGTCGTTCGCCCCTGCGGGCTCCTCGCGCTGCGCGTCGAGATACGTGAACAGGTGGACGACGACGCGGGTGCGACCGACGTTCGACGCCCATTCGTCGCGATTGATCCGCTCGTCACGATCGGTGTCGAGCGCTTCGAAGTCCGCCCGCGCCTCGGGGGCCGTGTCGAACTGCCGCCACTCCGCCCAGCTGACGCTGCCGTTGCGGTTGGCGTCGAGTCGCGCGAAGAGGTCGGAGTCCGAGAGGCCGTCGTCGAACGACCCGCGGTGATGCCGGTCGCTCCGACCCGCGGACGCAGCGGCGCCCGCCGCTCCTGGTGCGACGAGACCCATCCAGGCGGCGACGAGGGTTGCGACCACGACCGTCCCGATGCGCCTCGACATTTCAGTCTCCGTTCTCTCCCCTCCGTCGATGAGACGTCTCGCGTGGACGCCGGATTCAGCGCGATGCAGGTGGCGCGATGCCTCGGGCACGACGCCCGGCTTGAGAGCCGAGCGGGCCGCTGACACACTCGATGCGATGGGGAGCGAGCGCCGGCCGCCGGGTCCGTCGTACTGGACGCCGTTCGGCGCCGAGCGCGTCATGCGCCGCGACCCGCTCGCCTTCGTCGCGGCGCTCGCGCGCGAGTACGGGGACGTCGTCTGCCTCGGCCTGGGCCCCATCCGCATCTACCTCCTGCACCATCCCGACGCGGTGAAGCACGTCCTGCAGGACAACAACCAGAACTACGTGAAGGGGCCCGTCATCGGCCGCGTGAAGGTGCTGATCGGCGAAGGGCTGTTCACGAGCGAGGGCGACTTCTGGCGCCGCCAGCGGCGGCTCGCACAGCCGTCGTTCCATCGCGAGCGCATCGCCGGCTTCGCCGCGACCATGGTGCGCTGCACCGCCGAGCGCCTGGAACGGTGGGTGACGCCGGCTCGGCGCGGCGAGACGCTCGACATCCTCGCCGAGATGAACGCGCTCACGCTGACCGTCGTGGGCGAGACGCTCTTCGGACGCGACCTCTCGGGCGAGGCCCGCGAAGCGGGACGCGCGCTGGCCGTCGCTCTCGAAGTCACCGCGCACCGGGCGATGTCGTACGTGGTGTCGCCCATCTGGTGGCCGTCGGCGCGCAATCGCGCGTTCCGTCGCGCGATCGCCACGCTCGACGCCGTCGTCTACGACATCATCGACGGTCGACGCCGCGCGCGGCACCAGGGCGCCGATCTCCTCGGCATGCTGATGGCGGCGCGCGACGAGGAGACCGGCGAGACCATGAGCCGCCGCCAGCTCCGCGACGAGGTGATGACGTTCCTGCTCGCCGGTCACGAGACGACCGCCGTCGCGCTCTCCTGGACCTGGTATCTCCTCGCCCGGCATCCCGAGATCGCCGAGCAGGCGCGCGCCGAGGTGCTCTCCGTGCTGGGCGATCGCGCGCCGACGCTCGCGGATCTGCCGCGGCTTCCGATGGCGCGCATGGTGGTCGAGGAGGCGATGCGTCTCTACCCGCCCGTGTGGGGCATCGGCCGCCAGACGATCGGCCCCGACGAGATCGGCGGCTACGACATCCCGGCCGGCGCGCTCGTGAACCTCTCGCCGTGGGTCACGCATCGCCATCCAGACTTCTGGCCCGATCCCGAGCGATACGACCCTGAGCGCTTCCGCCCTGGCGTCGAGCGCAATCGGCCGCGCTTCGCGTACTTTCCGTTCAGCGGCGGGCCGCGCCTCTGCATCGGCGAGGCCTTCGCGCTGATGGAAGCGCAGCTCATCGCCGCGATGACGCTCCAGCGCTATCGGCTGACGCTCGCCGATCCAGCCGCGATCGTCGAGCCCGAGCCACATCTCACATTGCGACCGCGCGGCGGCGTCGCGATGCGCGTCACGCGGATCGAGCCCGCGGCGCAGCGGCGCGTGAGCTAGATCCCCTCAGGTCGGCTCGTCCGGCTTGATCGCGTCCTTCCAGAGAGCCGTCGCCGAGCGTCCCTCGGCTTCGGCCTGTTGCTCGAGGTTCTCGCGGACGTGCAGGATGAGCTCGCCGATGTGGTCGCGGACGGCGTTCAGCGGCATGAGCAGATCGGTGAGGGCGGTCTGGCTGCCGAGGTCGCCCGCGGCGAAGCGCTGGAGCGCGTCGGCCTTCAGCTCGAGCACCTCGCGCTGGAGGGCGGCGAGCGGCTCGAGCTCGAGTGTCGCCGCCAGCTCGAGCGAGGACACCCGGCGTTCGATGTCGGCCGTCCGCAGGAGATAGGACCCGAACATGCGGTCGCGCGACCTCTGCGCGCGCTGCCGGACCCATTGCCAGAAAAAGAGCGTCCCACCCGCCAGCGGTCCGATGACGCTCACGTAGTTGCTGAGGCTGTTCACGGTCTCCTGGGTGACGAACGGCTGGTCGCGCCGGATGTACGCGAGCGTCCCCGCGTGGCGGTCGAGAAGCGGCGCCACTGCGAACACCGAGCGGTCGAGCGGCGGGTACGCCACGCGGGCGATCCGCGTTCCGAAGAGCGTGTCGAGGACGAGCTCGACGACGGCGGGCGATACGGCGTCGTTCGCGGTGAGGAGGAGCCGCGCACCGAGGGTGTGCAGCGGCTCGGCGGGAATGGGTGGATCGATCTCGTACATGAAGGCAGGAATCACCGTGTCGACGAGATGCTGGCGCTGGACGCCGCCGAGGTCGTCCTTGCCACCATCGTCGGCGATGAGCGAGTTCAGTCGGAACGCCTCCGCGAACGGCAGTGCCACCAGTCGATATCCACCGTCGCGCACGAGGTCGATCGCGATCTTCGACGGCACGGTTCCGAGATGCGTGACGGCGTCGGGCAACACGGCGGGATCGCCGCGCTCGGCGAGCACGAGCAGTTCGTCGCGGTCGAGGTGGCGGGCGACGTACCCCTTCCCGTCCGGGGCGTCCGTGGGGGTGATGCCGGCGAAGGCGAGAACGGCCAGAGAAAGCTTCGCGTTCGCAGCCTCGACGGGCCCGATGTCCACCGTGTGACCGCGCAGGGCGGCGAGGCTCCGGCTCGCCGCGTCGGCCAGCTCGCTCTTCACGAGCAGGTGGAGCGCCTCCACGTACAGCGGCGCCACCTCGCGGACGTGTTCGAGACCCGTCGTACTGCTGAAGTCGGCGACCAGCGCGAAGTCGATGATGCCCCCGTCGACCTTCTCGAGCGCCTCGACGGCCGTCGACGTCTCGACGAGACGCGCATGCAGCCCGCGCGCCGCGAGCGCGGCGACGAGCGTGCGCGCCATGGCGGCACGCGTCGTCGCCAGCGATCCGGCCGTGATCGTGATCGACGGGAGCGGTCCCGGCGCCCGCCCGAGGACGATCGCGACGGCGGCACCGATGGCCGCGAGCCCGAGCAGCAGCAACAGCAGCGAGCCGCGCTGCCGCGACCACTCGAGGGTCGGGGTCTTCATGCGGGGGCGCTTCACGATCGGCCGTCGAGCCACCCGGCGCGCCAGCCACGCGGCTGCTTGCTTCGATCCGCATCGAGCAGCGCAACCAGGCGCGGTGGTGCCACCTCGCGATACGCGTCGGCGACCAGCCCCGCGATGATGCGCCAGTCCGGCTTGCGATCGATGCGAATACCGATCCAGCCGAGATGCCCCACGTAGGGCGGCCGGAAGAACTGCTCCGGGTCCTCCTCGACGAGGCCCTCCTGCACACCGGGGCGCGCCGGCAGCCACACCGCGACGTGATCGGCGCCGTGGTGGTGCGTATCCATCTGCGCGAAGATCTTGCCCGCGCGCCACGTCGCCTCGCCCCATGCGATCTTCTCGGTCGCCTCCGGCAGCGCGAGGCAGATCGCGCGCAGGCGCTCGATCGCAGCCGCCTCCGCCTTGCTCTTCGGCAGCTTTCTCGGGTGGCGGGAGACTTTCGGCGCCGACCGCTTCCGCTTCGCAGTTCGGGGACGCGTTGGCATGCGGACCCACTCGTACACCACCCCTCGCAACGTCGTCGAGCGGCGTGATAGACGCCGCACATGCGTCGCGCCCTTGTCCTTCTTCTGCTCGCGGCGGCGTCGGCGGCGCTCGCGTCCGACACCTACAAGGACGGCTGGACGCCGAACACGATCCGCGACGCCGTCGGCGCCTGCACCGATGCGCTCGTCGACGGAGCGTGGGAAAACACCAAGCGCGACCAGGGCATCGATCCGAAGCGCCAGATGACGCCCGAGCTCCGCAAGCAGCTCGAGCCGCAGATCGACGCGTTCCGGCGCCTGTGCGACTGCACCGTGCGCGAGACGGCCAAGAAGTACGGCGCCAAGGACTACGAGCGGCAGAGCGACGTCGTGCAGCGCTACACCGTCGAGCTCGTGCAGCGCGGCACCTGCAAAGGTCCGCAGTAGCGGCGACGGGCTGTTCGCCGGGGAAATCTTCCGCGGCCCTCGGCGACATTTTCGTTGACGGCGGTGGGTAGCCGTGCGACGGTCCCCCGGACCGCCGCGCCCCAGCCATGTCACGTCGTTTCCGCTTCATCCGATACGTGCTCCTGCCGCTCGTCGTCGCGCTGGTGGGCCACGCCAGCGGCGCACGTGCGATCGACGATCTGGACCTCGACCGCTTGCTCGCCACGACTCTCGAGCGTGCCGGCTTCACGGGGCGCATCCAGGAAAGCCTCGAGACGCGCCTCGGCCGGCCGATCGATCCGAAGCTGGCGGATCTGGGACGGCTCCTCTTCTTCGACAAGATCCTCGGCCTGCACGACGACAACTCGTGCGCCGGCTGCCACGCGCCCGCCTTCGGATTCGGCGACTCGCAGCCCATGGCCATCGGCGTCCAGAGCAACGGCGTCGTGGGGCCGCATCGGACGGGCCCGCGCAATCAGCGGCGCTCGCCGATGATCGCGAACACGGCCTTCTATCCGGCGCTCATGTGGACACCGCGGTTCGTCGCCCTCTCCGGCGATCCCTTCGATCCGTCGCTCGGCTTCCGCTTCCCACCGCCGGAGGGAATCGTCACGGGCGTCCCGACGCTCCTCGCGGCGCAGGGCTCGCTCCCGTCGACCGAGCTGGTCGAGATGGCTGGGTTCCACGGCATCGCCGCGAATCCCGGACCATTCGGTCCGCGCCACTTCCAGTTCGACGACGGTCTCGGCGAGACCCTGCCCGCCCCTGACGCGACCGGCTTCCACAACTTCCCCATCCAGGCCGCCGTCGACGCGCGTCTCAACGCGATCCCCACGTACCTCGAGAAGTTCGGCGACGTGTTCGGCGGCGGCGCACCGCTCGCGCCCGGTGCGATCACGATCGACATGCGGCGCCGCGCGATCGCCGAGTTCCAGACGAGCCTCACCGCCGCCGATGCACCGCTCGATCGCTTCGCCCGAGGGGAGACGGGCGCGATGACGGCGAAGCAGAAGCGCGGCGCACTCCTCTTCTTCGGCAAAGCCAAGTGCGTCGCGTGCCACGCCGTCGCCGGACCGTCGAACGAGATGTTCAGCGACTTCCAGGCGCACCGGATCGGAGGACCGCAGCTCGCGCCCGTGTTCGGCGTCGGCACCGGGGACACGATCTTCGACGGCCCGGGCGAGAACGAGGACTTCGGCTTCGAGCAGACCGAGGGCGATCCGGCCGTGCGCTACATGTTCCGTACCGCGCCACTGCGCAATCTGAGGAAGGCGCCCGCGTTCTTCCACAACGGCGCCTTCCACACGCTGGAAGCGGCGATCCGCCATCACCTCGACGTGAGGACCTCGCTCCGCCGCTACGACCCGGCACGCAACAGCGTGCCTTCCGATCTCCACCTGGGGCCAACCGAGCCGATGCTCGCGGCCGGCATCGATGCGCGCCTGCGGCGGACGCTCCTCCTAACGAAGGACGAGGTCCACGAGCTCGTCGACTTCGTGCGCGACGCGCTCTTCGACGAGCGCGTCGACGACTTCTGCCGCCAGATCCCGGCGTCGGTCCCGAGCGGTCGTCCGCTCCAGGAGTTCGAAGGCTGCGACTGACGCGTCAGCGGGCGAAGAGCGTCCGCAGCCAGGCCCATAGGCGGTTCTTCACCTGGACCGCGGCCGGGCTCGGGAGGCGCTCGGGCGGCGCCGATGCCGCGTCGCCGACGGCTCGCAGGACCCCTACCCCGATCTCGCCGTCGGTGACGTAGCGGTCGCCCTCGCCGTTGCGTCCGTTCAGCGTGGGACCGATGCCGCTGACCTCGTAGGTCGTGACCAACCTTCCCGCGGCGGCGAGCCCGGCGAGGAGACCGTCGCGTTCCGCGTCGATGTCGGGGCCGATGTGGTGCGTCACCTGCCCCGTCAGGTGGGAGAGGCCGACGCTACGATCGAAGGTCGCGGAGCCGAGCCAGACCGGGCGCTCGCTCTTGATGTCGTCGTCGCGCCAGAAACGCACGTGATGGCGCTCGCGGGCGCTCGTGCCGACGGGCAGCTCGAAGGCGAGGTCCTGGCGCCGGCCGAAGAGATAGAGGTTGCTGACGGGCGCGTCGGGATCGCGGCGATCGAGGAGCACGCTCTCGATGATCCCGACGCTCGAGCGTAGCGTGATCGGGTCGGCGGGGTGCCACCCCGCCGCTCCCATGGCCGAGATCAGCTCGGTCTGCGTGCCGATCAGCGCCACGTTGATGGGATCGCCGGGGATGTCGTCGCCCGTCCGCGTGACGTAGGGCGCCGTGGCCAGGGCGGGATTGTGCTCGTGGTGCTCCCAGAGCGCCGGCAGGACGACGTAGGCGAGGAGCGCCCAGACGAGGACGACGGCGGCGAGCGCGCGAGCGAGGCGTGCCACGGTCGTCCACTCCTAACGAAGCGCAGCCGTGGTAGGCAACCGGTGCGTCACGACGCAGGAGGCAATTCTGCCTTGACGTCCCCGACGATCGACCCGATCGTCGCCGCGCACGCGGTCGAGATCTTCTTCTTCGGGCTCTTCGCGCCCGCCGCCTTCGTCGCCTTCGCCGCGCTCGCATCGAGAGAGCGCCGCGCGCGCTTCATCAGCTTCGTGAGCGCCTTGCCCGATTTCCCGGACGCATTCCCGAACAGCGTCTTCGCCGTGACGAGCCTGCCGCGAAGCTGCTTGTCCACCTTCGGCGGGATCGTCTCGGCGCCGCAGAGCGGCGCTGCGAGTGCCGTCTCGAGCAGACACGCGGCGCGGGGAATTCCGGTGAGGCCCGTGCACGCCGCGCCCGGGTCGAGCGTGGTCGTGGTGGTCGCGCCGGGCGCGAGCGTCGTGCCGGCGATCGTGGTCGTGCTCGTCGTCGTCACCGAGGCGTCGACGCAGAGCACGTTCAGGAGGTGACACTGGCGGCAGAGGACGCAGGCCGGCTGCTGCGGCGGGATGACGGACGACCCGGTGCAGCCCAGGCCCTTCAACATCTCGTCGTCCGTCACGGGACAGTCGCAGTCCTCGCCGGCGTCGACCTCGCCATCGCCACAGGTGTCGGGTCCGGGCGGAAGCGTGGTCGACGTCGACGTCGACGTGCTTGTCGTCGTGTAGGTCGGCAGCGTGAGCGCCTCGTAGACGTGCCCGCTCGCACCCGTGACCGCATGGCCATCGGTGTCGGTGATCTCCATGGTCGCCGTGTTGAGCGCATCCGACCACTGATCCCAGTCGCCACCGTAGAGGTACGAGACGACGCCGCCCGAGGCGAGGATGCCGATGGACATCCGGACCACGATGGGTTCGCCGACCTTGACGTTGACCGTCTTCGGGATGTCGAAGGGGCACGGATAGTGGAGCGTCCCGTGCACGACGTCCGTGTGGTTCACCTGCGAGTCGAAGTAGCCGAACTTCGGGTTCTGCGCGTATCCGTCGGGTGTGAAGAAGAACGCGGCGATGGTCGTGTCGGTGTAGAGGGTCAAGTAGTTGGAGGTCTCGTTGCAGCGGAGGCGGAGCCGGAAGTTCAGCGTCGAGGCGTCGCCGGCGTTGGTAGCCGCAGTGGTCGGCGGCGGAGTCACCATGTCGACGAATGCCGCACCTCCGATGTGGGCGGCCGTCGCATAGTAGGGGTTGTTGGCCATGATGAACCCGGGCGGGCGATAGGCATGGGGCGAGATGCCGGCCAATGCCTCGCCATACGCCCGAATGTAGCCGGGCCCTACCTCGCCGAAGCCGATGACACCGCCGTACCCGATGAAACCCTGCTCGAAGCCTGCCGGACCGAAGAGGAACCCGTCCCACTGCGCGCAGCCGTAGTAGTACGCCTTGCGGCCGTTGCCGACGTCGATGAGGTATCGAAGCGTCGCCGGGATCGTCTCCTCCAGCTGGAAGGGATAAGGCCGGACCGCGCAGTACGAGTCGTCGAAATTGACCTCGACCGTCGGGTCCACGGCGCGCGCCGGTACCGCGGCGAGAACGATGGCTGCGACCAGGATCAGGCTCTTCACGATGGAGACCCCGGCGGGGACTATCCACCCACCGCGCGCGATGACGCAAGACGTTCACGCCGCCGCAGATCCCTACGCTCCGCGCGTCGGATCCTCGACCTTCGTCGATCAGAGCGAGATGCCGACGAGCCGGCCCGCGCCAGCCGAGATCGCCATCGCGAGCCCCCCGCCCACGACCACGCGCAGCGCGGCACGCACGCGCGATGCCCCTCCCGCTTGCGCGCCGAGGGCGCCGCAGACGACGAGCGCGAGCATCGCGAGACCGACCACGAGCGTCATGCGCCACCCGTCGTCCGCGAAGGCAGCGCCCAGCGGAACGATCGCACCCGCCGCGAACGACGCGGCCGATGCCAACGCCGCCTGGAGCGGGTTCGCCCGGTTCGTCTCGGTGAGCCCGTAGCGGACGCGCGCGACGGCCCCGACGGGATCGGCGGTGATCAGCTGGCCGGCGACGCGGCGGGCCAGCGTCGCGTCGACGCCGTGATCCTGGATGGTCGCCGCGAGCTCGACGAGCTCCACGTGCGGATGGTTCTGCAGCTCTTCGCGCTGGCGCGCGATCAAGGCGTCCTCGAGGTCGCGCTGCGAGCTGACCGAGACGTACTCCCCCGCCGCCATCGACGCAGCGCCCGCAACCAGCCCGGCGAATCCCGCCGTCAGCAGCGCTCGTGACGAGGCGCCCGCAGCGGCCATGCCCACGAGCAGCGATGCGGTCGAGACGATGCCGTCGTCGGCTCCCAGCACGGCCGCGCGCAGCCACCCCATGCGACCGAGCTCCGCGGCACCGGCGTCGGCGACGACCTCGCTCATGCCGCCCAGTGGCCGATGACACGAGCGCTGGACGTGATCTGCGCGCCGGCCACGAGGCGTGCACGTCTAGGACGGTCGCGTTCGGTCCGTCAAGGCTGGGCGGCGTGCCGAACGGCCGACCCGACCCCTCGACAGCAAGAATACGGTCGACTACATGGACCCGGCATCGGTCACACAAAAGGGGGGATCATGGCGCACGCGTCGTCGCTGAGAACTGGGCGTCTCCTGATCGCGCTACTCGCCGTCACGGCGTTCGCCGCGGGATGCGCAGCTGGACCCTCGGGGAAAACGGCGGCCGGCGGCCCGACGCCGCAGTTCCTCACCGTCCCGCAGCTCAACAACCTCCTCCAGATGGGAACGCCCCTCGGCGTGATCTTCGGCAAGATCGACGGGTCGGGGACGATCTATCGCCTGACGACCCAGCAAGAGAAGGATCTCCGCGCGAACGGGATGCCGGCCTCGCTGCTCAGCTACATCGAGCAGGGCTACCAGCACGCGATCCTGGTGAACCCGGAGCTCGCCAAGTCCGACGAGAAGTGGAAGGAGATCGACGGATACTGGTACGGCGGCACGCCCGCCGGCTGGCCGCGCGACTGGGTCGTCGGTGCGCCGGCCCCGGGGCAGCTCCTGCGCTGATCCCGATCTACTTGCAGGCGAGCGTGAACGACCAGGTGATCGTCTGCCCGCCGGCCGTGAGCGACGCCTGGTAGGCCGAGCCCTTCCGCAGGACGTCCTTCGGAATCAGGACGACCGCGTTTCGATTGTCGAGGGAGTCGCCCGGGCTGGGGAGGAGGATGCAGTGGTCGACGGCGGCGCCGTCGCGCATGAACGACGACGCCGTCACGGTCGGCGTCACGCCGTGGGGGAGCTGGACGATGAGGGGAAGCCCCGTCGGCGCGCTGTAGCCGGCGCAGCCGGCCAGCGGGTCCGGCAGCTCGGTGCCGTCGTAGCGATCGAGCGTCACTTGCGAGCCGTCGCCCGGGAAAACGATCGGATACGGTGTCGAGTCGGGGCCGGTGCGTCCCGAGAGCACGTCGAGCGCAGCCGCGCTCTGGATGTTGCCTGAGGAATCGTGCGCGATACCGAAGCCGACCGTCGCGAGGCGCGGATCGAGAATGCCGATGGCGTGGTACGGGCCGCGCATCCACAGGTCGATCGGTCCCGTTTCGGACAGCGTGCCCGTCGACGACGCGGCGACGTTGCTCTTGCTCGCCGCGGTCGCGCCCTCGGGCGTGTAGGCCGGTTTGGACGGGTCCTCGGTGTGGGCGAGCACGTCGTTCCGCACGGTGTACTGCGCATGCTTCATGTCGCCGTCGGAGAGGGCCGGGTCTTCGGTGACCGCCGGCAGCCCGGCGTTGCTGCGGTAGAGGTTCACGGCTGCGAGCCAGTCGCTCGCGCCGGACGCGTTGCAGTTACCCGACCCCCCGCCGCCGCCCCCGCTGCCACATGCGGCGGCGCACGCCTTGAACGCCTGCTTGCACGACTTCTTCGCCCCCGCCCTGTCGGTGCGAGCCGCCTTCATGCAGGTGCTGCGCTCGGGCGGTGTCGGGAGGGCCGCGCAGGTCGTCCTGGCGGTCGCGAACGCCCCGTTCGCGGCCGCGATGCAGGTCTTCTTGGTGCTTTTGCACGCGACCTTGCACGGATTGGCCGCCGCTGCCGGGATCGCGAGGCCGATCACCAGGAGGGCGGCCACGATCGCGGGCTTTGCCATCCGCTCCAGCACGACAGGGTCTGCACCAAGTCGCAAGCACAGCCCCCCTTGCCCGCCCGACATGCCCCAGAATGTCCCGTCGACGCCCGATCGTCCAGGCCCTCCCCCCTCCCGGACCGGCGCCGAAGCATTCGCCACGGATCGCGCGCGGGGGGTCCCCCGAAGATTTCGCGCGCAACCTATTGCTCGTCTGTGGTGTTTGGGGCACTGGAGGAATCGGTGATGCGCAGCGCACTCATTGGAATCGGGATGCTGGCGGCGGTGGTGCTGGCCGCGCCGGCTCCGGCCCACGCCAACAACGTCTCCGTGGCAATCGGGCTCCCGGGGTTCGGGTTCTTCTTCGGCAACCCCTACCCGTATGCGGCTCCGGCGTACTACCCGCCGCCTGTCGCCTACGTGCCGCCGGTCTACTACGGTCCCGCCTACTATCCGGCCCCCTACTACGGATACGGATACGGCTACAGCGGACCCTACATCTACGGCTCGTACTTCTATGGGCGGTCGTACCCGCGGTACTACGGCGGGCACTACGGCGGGCACTATGGCGGGCGGCCCTATTACCCGCGGGCGGGCTATCGGCCATACGGTGGCTACGCGGGCGCTCGTCCGGCCGGCTACCACGGTCATCGCGGCCGCTAACTAGGAGCCGGTCCTGCCCGGCGTTCCAAGCCGGTCGTGGAACTCGAGGAACGCCCGCGTGAGCCCCGCCGGATCCTCGACCTGCGGGTAGTGGCCGATCCCCGGCAACAGGACGACGTCGGGATTCGGGACCAGCTCCCGATAGCGATCCACCATGTGCGCCCCGGAGACGGGATCCTCGGGACCGTCGATCACGCGCAGCGGAACCCCCGTCGTCTGCAGCACCCCGACCCAGCGTTCACGATTCCGGCGCCGCTCCTCCATGTAGCCGATGAGCTCGTGGGCGATGCGCGCGCCGTCGTTCTCGGCCGTGAGGCGCCAGAAGTCGTGCAGATCCTGCGCGCTGGGCTTCGTTCGCGGGCCGAAGACGCCGGCGAGATTGCGTCCGAACGAGCTCTCGCTCGACAGGCGCGCGAGCGCCGCGCCGAGGGGGCCCGCGAGCAGCTTCTGCACCCGTGTCGCGCGGTGTGTCTCCGGAAAGAGGCCGCCGTTCAGCAGACACGCCGACTCGACGACCAGCGCATCGTCACCACGCGCGCGGCGCTCCTCGTGTCGGGCCAGTAGCTCCTGGGTCACGGTGTCCCCGTAGTCGTGCGCGAGGATGTGCACGCGACGGATGCCGAGTCGCGCGAGCAGCGCCTCGTGGACGTCCGCCTGCTCGGCCATCGAGTACGCGTGCGGATGGGGCTTCGCCGAGAACCCGAAGCCCAGCATGTCGAGGGCGACGACGCACGCGAAGCGCTCGCAGAGGGCGTCCCAGACGAGATGCCAGTCCCACGACGCAGTCGGGAAGCCGTGGATGCACACGAGGGCGGGACGCGCGGCCGGGTCGCCGGTCACACGATGGAAGATCGCGTGACCACCGTGCGAGAAGCACCTCCCCGCCGCGCGCCAATCGTCGAGGGTCGTCATGGCGGTCAGAAGGCGAGGTAGCGCCGGCGCGCTTCCCCTTCCGTGACGCGCGGGACCCGGATCGACCCGCCGGGTTGTTCCTCGCCGGCCAGCGGATCGACGTAGTCGCGCCCCGCTGCTTCCGCCATCGGGTCGAGATCGTAGGCGGCGATGATGAGCGCGAAGGAGTCGGTCAGGCCGCGAAACCAGTGCACGTTGCCACGATCGGCGGAGATGGCCGAGGTGTCGCCGGGGGAGCAGAGGCGATCGACCGTGGGCCGGAGCACGAGGTGCATCGGCTCGTCGTGCAGGCGGTCGTACTGCCGGAGGTGAACGCTGCCCTGGAGGATCAGATGCATGCTCACCATGTTGTGATGGCCGTGCGGCACGACGGCGTAGCCCTGCCGGATGTGCGAGACGATCGCGGAGAAGGCGAATCCCTCGAGCCCCGGAGACGGGACGAGCGAGAGATGCTCCTGCGGCTCGTCACCCTCGAACAGATCGACCGACTTGACGACGCTGTCGAAGTGCGTCGCCCGAAGGACGTCGGCCAGCGGCACGCGTCCCGTGACGCGCTGGAGGCGCCGCCGCCAGACGCGCGACGTGATCGCACCCTGCTTCACACCGGCGCTCAACCGCTGGACGCGGGAGAGCCACGCGTCGATCCCCGAGGACCCGGGATCCCCCAGCGCCGTGTCGATACCCAGCAACGAGGCGCCGCAGAGCGCCAGCATCGCGCGCGACGCGTCGATCAGGAACGTGCGCCGCGAGACGTCGTGCCTCATCACCCCTTCGCTTCGAGCAGGATCCGGACCGTGGTCTTCTATCCGCGTTGCCATACCTCGACAAGCCGCGTCGCGACGCTTGACCCGTCGCGACGGCTCCCGCGATACAACGGCGCCGTGACCGACGAGACGGGAAGCGATCGGCGAGCACGCACGCGGTGGCGCGTCGCGCTCGCCGCGCTCGTGCTCTTCGTGTCGACCGGCGCCCTCTACCGGCTCGCGAGCGCGCCGGCGCTCTCCAACGCGTCCGACCCGCTGCTGATCGTGCCGACGAGCTTGAGCCTCCTCCACGACGGCGACCTCGATCTCTCCGAGTTCGGCACCGCGATCGATCCCACCTTCTACGGCGTCGTCCTGCTGGATGGCCGGCCGTACAATCGCTACCCGGTGGGCACTTCTCTCCTGGTCCTGCCCATCGTGTGGGCTGCGGACCGGCTGCTGCCCGCGACTGAAGCGCCCATGATGCGTGCGCAGTGGATCGCGTCGATCGCGGCCAAGGTGCTGGCGGCCCTGTCGGTGGCGCTTCTGTTCGTGCTCCTGGTCGAGCTGACCGCCCGACCGTGGCTGGCGCTCGCGCGCGCGCGG
>DATJZY010000060.1 GCA_035577985.1 Candidatus Eisenbacteria bacterium | reverse complement strand
GGCGGCGTGTGGGGGCTCGAGCGTGGCTACTGCATGATGATCGGCGGCCCGGCGGCCGCCGTGCAGCGGCTCGATCCCATCTTCAAGACGCTCGCGCCCGGGGTGGGCGACATCCCGCGCACACCCGGACGCGAGAAGCTGGGCGGCACGGCCGAGCACGGATATCTGCACTGTGGCCCGAGTGGTGCCGGGCACTTCGTCAAGATGGTCCACAACGGCATCGAATATGGGATTATGGCCGCGTATGCCGAAGGGATGGGCATTTTACGCGACGCCAACGTCGGCAAGCAGCAGCACGCGATCGACGCCGAGACGACGCCGCTGCGCGATCCCGAGCACTATCAGTACGATCTCAATCTGCGCGACGTTGCCGAGGTGTGGCGGCGCGGCAGCGTGATCGCGTCGTGGCTGCTCGACCTCACGGCGGCGGCCCTGGTGAAGGACCCGGCCCTCGCGGGCTTCGCGGGCCAGGTGTCGGACTCGGGCGAGGGACGGTGGACGATCAAGGCCGCCATCGACGAAGCCGTCCCGGTGCCCGTCCTCTCGACTGCGCTCTACCAGCGCTTCAGCTCGCGCGGCGAGGCGGACTTCCAGGACAAGCTCCTCTCTGCCATGCGCTTCGAGTTCGGCGGCCATCTCGAGAAGGGGCCGGCGAAATGACCCGATCCCGATCGAAGGCCCTGGTGTTCTTCGGCGCGACCGGCGATCTCGCCTACAAGAAGATCTTCCCGGCGCTGCAGGCGATGGTCCGGCACGGCCGTCTCGACGTGCCGGTCATCGGTGTCGCACGGGCGGGCTGGAACCTGGAGAAGCTGCGCGCGCGTGCGCGCGAGAGCATCGAGAAGCACGGCGGCGGCGTCGACGAAGGGGCCTTCGCGAAGCTCGCGGGCCTCATGCGCTACGTCGACGGCGACTACGGCGACGACGCCACGTTCAAGAAGGTATGCGAGGATCTCGGTCCCGACCCCCAGCCCACCCACTACCTCGCGATCCCACCCAGCATGTTCCCCACCGTGGTCGCCGCGCTGGGGCGGGCCGGTTGCGCGCAGAAGGCGCGCGTCGTGGTCGAGAAGCCGTTCGGGCGCGACCTGGCCTCGGCGAAGGCCCTCAACCAGACGCTCCACACGATCTTCGACGAGTCCGCGATCTTCCGCATCGACCACTACCTCGGCAAGGAGGCCGTGCAGAACATCTTGTACTTCCGGTTCGCCAATACGTTCCTCGAGCCGATCTGGAACCGCAACTACGTCGAGAACGTCCAGATCACGATGGCCGAGAGCTTCGGCGTCGCGGGGCGGGGCCGCTTCTACGAGGAAGCAGGGGCGATCCGTGACGTGATCCAGAACCACATGCTGCAGGTGGTGGGGTTCCTCGCCATGGAGCCGCCGGTCAGCACCTATGCCGAGTCGATCCGCGACGAGCAGGTAAAGGTGTTCCGCACGATCCGGCCGCTCCGACCCGAGGACCTCGTGCGCGGCCAGTTCCGCGGCTATCGCCAGGAGGCGGGGGTCGCGCCCGACTCGCAGGTGGAGACGTTCGCCGCGGTGCGCCTGCACATCGACTCGTGGCGCTGGCAAGGTGTCCCGTTCTACATCCGCGCCGGCAAGTGCATGCCGACCGACGCGACCGAGGTGCTGGTCGAGCTGCGGCCGCCGCCACTGGTGAAGCAATTCCCCGAGTTCGGGAACTACGTCCGCTTCCGGCTGAGCCCGCAGGTCGTGATCGGCATCGGCGCGCAGGTGAAGCGACCGGGTGAGGAGATGGTGGCCCAGCAGACCGAGCTGTCGGTCGTCCATCATCCGGGCGGCGACGAGATGGAAGCCTACGAGCGGCTGCTCGGCGATGCGATGGACGGCGACGCGACCCTGTTCGCGCGCCAGGACGCCGTCGAGCGCGCGTGGGAGATCGTGGAGCCGATCCTCGGCAACAAATCGCCCGTACACGAGTATGCGCAGGGCACGTGGGGGCCCGCCGAGGCGGACCGGCTGACGGCCGACGTGGGCGGTTGGCATTGTCCGGAGTGCAAGCCGTGACCCGCGGCCGGCGCCGTTCGGGAACGCCGCGACGCCGGAAGGTCCTCGTCCTCGACGTCGGCGGGACGCACGTGAAAGTCCTCGCCACCGGACGGCGCGAGGAGATCAAGATCGATTCCGGGCTCAAGATGACCGCGCGCAAGATGGTGGCGGAGGTCAAGCGTGCGACGGCGGGGTGGAAGTTCGACGTCGTCTCGATCGGCTACCCGGGACCGGTGCTTCACGGCCGGGTGGTCGCCGAGCCCAAGAACCTTGGACGCGGGTGGGTGGGATTCGATTTCGCGAAGGCCTTCGGACACCCCGTG
Source organism: Candidatus Eisenbacteria bacterium (assembly GCA_035577985.1). NCBI lineage: Bacteria > Candidatus Eiseniibacteriota > Candidatus Eiseniibacteriota bacterium. The sequence goes on along the minus strand of DATJZY010000060.1, from coordinate 8,947 downwards.
AAGATCGTCAACGACGCGGCCATGCAGGCCCTCGGCAGCTACCGGGGCGGACGCATGCTCTTTCTCGGGCTCGGAACGGGGCTCGGCTCCGCCCTCATCATCGACGGAGCCTTGGAGCCCATGGAGCTGGCGCATCTACCCTACGAGAAGGGCCGCACCTACGAGGACTACGTCGGCATCCGCGGTCAGAAGCGGCTCGGCAAGAAGAAGTGGCGCCGTCACGTGGCCGACGTCGTCGAGAAGCTCCGCACGGCACTCGAAGCCGAGTACGTCGTCCTGGGCGGTGGGAATGCCCGCGCGCTCAAGAAGCTCCCCCGGGGTGCACGTCTGGGGGACAACGCGAACGCCTTCATCGGCGGGTTTCGCCTGTGGGACGATTCCGCGAAGAAGGCCTGGGGAACGACGTGAGCGGGAACGCCGCACCCCCCCGCGTCGTCATCGTCGGCGGTGGCTTCGCAGGCGTGGCGGCAGCGCAGGGGTTGCGGAACGCGCCGGTCAGCGTGACGTTGCTCGATCGGCGCAACCATCACGTCTTCCAGCCGCTGCTCTATCAGGTGGCCACCTCGATCCTCGCGCCCGGCGACGTCGCCACACCCATCCGGAACCTCGTCCGCAAGCAACACAACGCGACCGTGGCGATGATCGAGGTCACCGGGGTCGACACGGAGAAGCGCCAGATCCTGGTCGACTACCTCGATCAGGGAGAGCAGCCGTTCGCCTACGACTATCTCATCCTCGCCACCGGCGTGGATCAGAGCTACTTCGGCCACGACGAGTTCGCGGCGTTCGCGCCCGGCCTGAAGTCGATCGACGACGCCATATCGGTCCGCTCGAAGGTGTTGCGCGCATTCGAGACGGCCGAGCTGGAGCGCGATCCCTCGAAGCACCGCGATCTGCTCACCTTCATCCTCGTGGGTGGGGGTCCCACCGGGGTCGAGCTGGCGGGCGCCTTGGCCGAGATGATGCGAACGACGCTCAAGTCCGACTTCCGGCGGATCGATCCGACGTCGGCACGCATCGTCCTCGTCGAGGGCAGCCCCCGCATCCTGGCGTCGTTCAGCGAAGACCTGTCCCGGCGGGCACACCAGCGGCTCACCCACATGGGCGTCGAGATCCGCACCGGCGCCCACGTCGAGCGCGTCGACGCCGAGGGCGTGCTCGTCGCGGGCGAGCGGATCGCGAGCCGGACGGTCATCTGGACGGCCGGCGTCGCACCCTCGCCGGCCGGCAAGTGGCTCGCGACCGCGACCGATCATGCCGGACGCGTCCGCGTCCAGCCCGATCTCACGGTGCCGGGTCGGCCCGAGATCTTCGTGGTCGGGGACACGGCGTCCCTCGACCAGGACGGCCGGCCGCTGCCCGGTGTGGCCCAGGTGGCGCTGCAACAGGGCCAGTACGCGGCCAAGGTCATCGCGAATCGGCTCGCCGGACGTCCGGCTCTGCCGCCGTTCCGCTACTTCGACAAGGGCAACATGGCGGTCATCGGACGCAACTTCGCCATCCTCGAGTCAGGTCGGGTGCGGCTGGCCGGATTCGTCGCGTGGGTCGCGTGGTCCGCCGTGCACCTCGCGTTCCTTCCGCTCGCCGGCAACCGGCTCATGGTCTATCTGCGATGGGCGTGGACCTACGTGACCAAGCAACGCGGGTCGCGCCTGATCCTCGGCAAGTGATGCGACGATGACGCCGGAGGCGCTCAACGAGCGCTTCGCGATCCCCGGAGTGCTGCGGTTCGAGCACGGTCCGGGCGGCCTCGTTCGCGCCGCCGTCACGACCGCCTCGAGCACCGGACACGCTTACCTGCACGGCGCGCACGTCACCCACTACCAGGCGCTCGGGCAGTCGCCGCTCCTCTTCACCAGCTCAAGCAGCCACTACAGCGCCGACAAGGCGATACGGGGCGGCGTGCCGATCATCTTTCCCTGGTTCGGTCCGCGCGCCGCCGATCCCGGAGCCCCCGAGCACGGCTTCGCCCGCACCGCCGGGTGGTCGGTGGAGTCGGTCGAGCAACCCGACGACGTGTCCGTGGCCGTCGTGCTCGGGCTCGAGCCCACCCAGGTGACGCGAGCGCTGTGGCGACACGAGTTCCGCATCCGGCAGCGCGTCGTGTTCGGGCCGCGGCTGGAGATGCGACTCGAGGTCGAGAACCGCTCGTCCGAGCCGTTCACGTTCGAGGAGGCGCTCCACACCTACCTGCGCGTCGGCGACGTGCGGGAGGTTACGCTGCGCGGCCTCGCAGGAACGACGTACATCGACAAGACGGACGGGATGAAGCGCAAGCGCGAGGACGCGGAGACGATCCGCTTCCGCGGAGCGACCGATCGCGTGTTCCTCGAGACCGACGCGACGTGCGTGGTCGAGGATCCCGTTCTCGGCCGGCGCCTCGTCGTCGAAAAACACGGGTCCGCGACGACGGTCGTGTGGAATCCGTGGAGCGAGAAAGCACAGGTCATGACGGATCTCGGCGCGGACGAATGGCGCTCCATGCTGTGCGTGGAGACGGCCAACGCCGCCGATGACGCAGTCCATCTCGCCCCCGGCGAGCGTCACGTCATGGCTGCGATCGTTCGGAGCGCGTGAGCACCTCCACCCGGCCGTCCCCGTAGCCCACCAACACCTCGTGCGCCGTGCCGAGGAAGAGCCCGATGTCCACGACGCCGGGAATCGCACGCACCGCTGCGGCGAGCTTGCGCGCCGCGCTGCCGTCCGCGAGCGGACGGAGCAGCGCACAGTCGAGCGTCAGGTTGCCGTTGTCGGTGAGGAACGGGTCTTTCGCATTCGCGGTCGGACGCACGGTCGGGACGAGCGAGAGCGCCTTCAGCCGCCTCGTGACGAGCCCGCGGGCGAGAGGGATCACCTCGACCGGAATCCGGCCTCGCTCGCCGAGCGTCTGGACGAGCTTCTCGCGTCCGACCAGAATGACCTGGCGCTTGGATGCCGCCGCGACGATGCGCTCGCGAACCAGCGCTCCACCCCACCCCTTCACGAGATCGAGATCGGGGGACACCTCGTCCGCGCCGTCGACGGTGAGGTCGAGCTCGACCTCCTCATCGAGCTCGATGAGAGGAATGCCGAGCCCCCTCGCCTGGGCCGCCGACCCGTTCGAGGTCGGAACGCCCACGACTCGAAGGCCCTGGCGCACGCGCTCGCCCAGCCGCGCGATGAAGGCGGCCGCAGCGCGCCCGGATCCGAGGCCCACCTTGGCACCGTCCACGATCATATCGAGCGCCCGGGCCGCGACGGCCTGGACCCCGGCATCGTTCGCGCTCCCCGCGCCGGCGCTCCGTTCTTCCGTCATGTCGACCTCTGCGTCCCGATGCTTGATACGTGGCTCGCCCCGCCGCGTAAAGCTGCCACCGCTCGCGTATTCCCTTTGCTCGCGCTTGGCGTAGACTCCGCACTGGGGCGGGTTCCCTGGCCGCTCGGCCCGTAACGAACAAGGAGACGCGAATGACCAAGGCGACGCAACGACTTCACGAAGCCGGGCAGAGCATCTGGCTCGACAACATCACCCGCGCCCTTCTCACGAGCGGCACGCTCGCGCGCTACATCAAGGACCTCTCGGTCACGGGACTCACCTCGAATCCCACCATCTTCGACCACGCCTTGAAGAACGGCCGCGACTACGACGATGCCATTCGCGAGAAGACGGCGCAGGGCAAGTCGGGCGAGGGGCTCTTCTTCGAGCTCGCCCTCGAGGATCTCGGCAAGGCCGCCGATCTCTTCCGGCCGATCCACGACGCGACCGACCGCGTCGACGGCTGGGTGTCGCTCGAGGTCTCGCCCAAGCTCGCCTACGACACGGCGACGACCCTGGCGGCGGCCAAGGAGCTGAGCGCGCGGGCCGCCCGACCGAACCTCTTCATCAAGATTCCAGGCACGAAGGAAGGGATTCCGGCCATCGAGGAGGCGATCTTCGCCGGCGTGCCGGTCAACGTGACCCTCCTCTTCTCCCGCGAGCACTACGTGGCGGCTGCGGAGGCGTACGTTCGCGGGATCGAACGGCGCGTTGCGGCCGGCCTGAATCCGCGCGTCGCCTCGGTGGCGTCGGTCTTCATCTCCCGCTGGGACGCGGCGGTGGCCGGTAAGGTTCCGGCGGCCCTCGAGAACCAGCTCGGCATCGCAGTGGCTCGACGTACCTACAAGGCCTACCGAGATCTCTTGGCGTCCAACCGATGGCTCCGGCTCCTCAACGTCGGCGCGCGATCGCAACGGCTGCTCTGGGCGAGCACGGGCACCAAGGACCCCAAGGCGTCGGACGTGCTCTACGTCAAGTCGCTCGCGGCGCCGCACACCGTGAACACCATGCCGGAAAAGACACTGCTGGCGCTCGCCGAGCACGGCGACATCGGCGACATGCTGCCGCACGACGGGGGCGACGCCGAAGAGGTCCTGGACAAGATGACGCAGGCGGGCGTCGATCCGGGTAAGCTCGCCGCCGATCTCCAGCGCGACGGCGCCGCGGCGTTCGTCAAGTCGTGGGACGACCTCCTCGCGTGCATCGCGGAGAAGACGGCGAGCCTGCGCAAGACGGGATGACGGTCAAGGTCGCGCCGTCGATCCTGGCCGCCGACTTCACGCGCCTGGGCGAAGCGATCGCGCTCGCCGAGCGCGGCGGCGCCGATCGCATCCACGTCGACGTGATGGACGGTCATTTCGTGCCGAACATCTCGATCGGCATTCCCGTCGTCGCGTCCATCCGCAAGGCGACGACGCTCCCGCTCGAGTGCCACCTCATGATCGACGACGCCGACGCCTACCTGGACGCGTTCGCCCAGGCCGGCGCCGACGCCATCAACGTCCATCAGGAAGGCAACCCGAATCTCCATCGCACGCTCCAGCACGTCCGCCAGCTCGGAAAGCGGGTCGGCGTCGTGATCAACCCGGCAACGCCGGCGAGCGTCCTCGAGGAGGTCCTTCCCGACGTCGACCTCGTGCTCGTGATGACGGTCAACCCGGGCTTCGGCGGGCAGGAGTTCATCCACGGCACCCTCGGCAAGATCCGCCGCGTGCGAGAGATGATCCGCGCGAGCGGCCGGCCCATCGAGCTCGAAGTGGATGGTGGCATCGACGACAAGACGACGCCGCTCGTCGCCGCCGCGGGCGCCGACGTGCTCGTGGCCGGATCGGCGATCTACGGGGCGCCGGACGGTGTGGTCGCCGCCATCACGCGGCTGCAGCGGGCCGCGGGGCGACCGCCGACGACCTGACTCACGATCGCGCGACGCTACCGCGTGCCGAGCAGCTCCTTCGCCACCGCCACCACCCGCCCCGGCTCGAAGCCGAATTTCCGTTGGAGCTCCTTCAACGGTGCCGAGGCGCCGAACGTGTGCATGCCGATGACGCGGCCCCGCCAACCCACGTAGCGTTCCCATCCGAAGGTGGACGCCTGCTCGATCGCGACGCGGGCAGTGACGTCCGGGGGGAGCACGCCGTCGCGGTAGGCCTGTGGCTGCTGCTCGAAGACGTCCCACGACGGCATCGAGACCACGCGCGAGCGGATTCCCTCGGCGAGGAGCTTCTCGTGGGCCTCGACCGCCAGGACGACCTCGCTGCCGGTTGCGATCAGCACGATCTCGGGCTTCCCGCCGGGTGCATCACCGAGCACGTACGCGCCGCGCGCGACTCCGGAGGCTGGAGCGTACTTCCGCCGATCGAGGGTGGGTAGGGGTTGGCGCGAGAGCGCGATCACCGCCGGCCGGTGACGGAGCTGCAGGACGTAGCGGTAGGCCTCGACCACCTCGTTGGCGTCGCCGGGCCGCATCGTGGTGAGCCCGGGAATCGCACGCAGGGACGCGAGCTGCTCGACCGGCTGGTGGGTCGGGCCGTCCTCGCCGTCGCCCATGGCGTCGTGCGTGAAGACCAAGATCGTCGGCAGCTCCATCAGCGCCGAGAGCCGGATCGCCGGACGCGCGTAGTCGCTGAAGATGAAGAACGTCGCTCCGAACGGGCGCAGCTTCGAGAGCGCGAGCCCGTTCACGATCGCGCCCATCGCGTGCTCGCGGATGCCGAAGTGGAGGTTCTTCCCGCCGGGGCTCGCCGCCTGCACGTCGCCGGCGCCCTCGAACTTGAGCGTGGTCTTGTTGGACGGCCCGAGATCCGCCGATCCGCCGAGGAACCAGGGAACGTTCTTGGCGAGCACGTTCAGCACCTGGCTCGACGCGTCCCGGCCGGCGAGGCCCTTCGGATCCGCGGGGAAGGTCGGCAGGTCGCGATCCCACCCCGCCGGCAGCTCGCGGCGCTGCATCTGGTCGACCGCCGCCGCGAGCTCCGGGAACTTCGTGCGGTACCCGGCGAAGAGATCGGTCCATTTGCGATGCGCGTCCGCGCCACGCACGCCGACGTTCGATGCGAAATGCTCGTAGACGCCGTCGGGGACCAGGAACTTGGCGTCCTCGGGCCATCCGTAGGCGCGCTTGGTGAGCCGGATCTCGTCGTCGCCGAGCGGCTCGCCGTGGGCCGCGGCGGTGTCCTGCTTGTGCGGCGAGCCGTATCCGATGTGGCTGTCGAGGATGATGACGGTCGGACGCCCCTTCGTCTCGCGGAAGGTGCGCAGCGCGTGCTCGATACGCTCCGTGTCGTTCGCGTCGCCGACGCGGAGCACGTTCCATCCGTAGCCGAGGAAGCGGGTCGCGACGTCCTCGGTGAAGGCGATCTTGGTGCTGCCCTCGATCGTGATGTGGTTGTTGTCGTAGACCCAGCAGAGGTTGTCGAGGCCGAGATGGCCGGCGAGCGACGCGGCTTCGGAGCCGATGCCCTCCATGAAGCACCCGTCGCCGCACACGGAGTAGACGTCGTAGTCGAAGACGTCGAAGCCGGGACGGTTGTAGCGGGCGGCCAGCCAGCGCTGCGCGATCGCCATGCCGACGGTGGTGGCGATGCCCTGTCCGAGCGGGCCGGTCGTGGACTCGACGCCGGACACGAGGTGGTACTCCGGGTGGCCGGGCGCATGGCTGCCGAGCTGCCGGAACCGGCGGATGTCGTCGAGCGTGACCGACGGCTGTCCCAACTGCTCGTAGTCGGCGTTCACCGCCCTTGTGCGCGTCAGGTGCAGGACCGACCAGAGGAGCATCGACGCGTGACCGTTCGAGAGCACGAACCGATCGCGGTTCGGCCAGATGGGATCCTGCGGATCGAAGCGCATGACCCGGTTCCAGATCGTGTAGACGAGCGGCGCGAGGGCCATCGGCGTCCCGGGATGCCCGGAGTTCGCGGCCTGCACGGCGTCGATCGAGAGCGTGCGGATGGTGTTGATGCACAGGGTATCGAGATCGGCCATCGTCGACTCCTTCAGCGCGACTGCCCGGCCGCCGCCGCATCGGCGAGGACCGTGGCACGCTCGGCGGAGACCCGCCCGGCGGGGATGGTCCGGTCGCCGGCGCGCAGGCGTCGCAGCATCTCCACCTTCTCCGCTCCCGTGACGACCCAGAGGATGCGTCGGGCGCGGTCGAGGACGGGATAGGTGAGCGTCATGCGACGCCGGCCCTGGTAGGGACCGGAGAGCGTGACGTCGGCATCGGCCACGTCGAGCGCCGGATCGGCGGGCACGAGCGACGCTGTGTGGCCGTCGGGCCCGAGCCCGAGGTGGACGAGGTCCAGCGTCGGCGGCGCGCCGGCGACCGCAACGAGCTCGCGGGCATAGTGTGCAGCGGCCGCGGTGAGGTCCGTCTCTTCGACCGCCATCGCGTGGAGCTGGTCGGGCCGAAGCTGCACCTTCGCCAGCAGGCTCTCGCGGATGTGCGTCAGGTTCCGATCGGGATCGCCGGCGGGCGCTACCCGCTCGTCCACCTGGAAGAGGTGCACCGCATTCCAGGGGACGTCCTCGTCGGCGAGGGCCCGGAGCATTTGCCACGGCGTGTGGCCTCCGCTCACCGCGAGCGCGAAGCGGCCGCGCGCCGTCACCGCCGCGCGGGCGTCGGCGGCGATCAGCTCCGCGGCCCGCCGCGCCACCGCCTCCGCGTCCGCGAGCACGAGGACCTCCATCACGCATCCCTCAGCTTGCGGTAGCGACGGATCAAGCTGTTCGTCGAGCCGTCGTGGGCGAGCGCGGGCTCCGCCTTGCTCTCGATCTCCGCGATGATGCGCTGGGCGAGCACCTTGCCCAGCTCGACGCCCCACTGATCGAACGAGTCGATGCTCCAGATCGTGCCCTGTGTGAAGACGCTGTGCTCGTAGAGGGCCACGAGCTTGCCGAGCGTCGCCGGCGTCAGGCGCTCGGCGAGGATCGTGTTCGACGGGCGATTGCCCTCGAACACGCGATGCGGGACCAGGCGATCCGGCGTGCCCTCGGCCTTCACCTGCTCGGGCGTCTTGCCGAAGGCCAGCGCCTCGGTCTGCGCGAAGACGTTCGCCAGCAGCATGTCGTGATGGCGGCCGAGCGGATTGAGCGAGTGGACGAACGCGATGAAGTCGGCGGGGATGAGGCGCGTGCCCTGGTGGATCAGCTGGTAGAACGAGTGCTGTCCGTTGGTTCCGGGCTCGCCCCAGTAGATGGGGCCGGTCGCATAGTCCACCCGCGTCCCGTCGAGCGTCACGTGCTTGCCGTTGCTCTCCATCGTGAGCTGCTGGAGGTAGGCCGGAAAGCGCTTCAGGTACTGCTCGTACGGCAGGACCGCGACCGTCTCGGCGCCGAAGAAGTCGGCGTACCAGACGCCGAGGACGCCCATCAGCACCGGCAGGTTGCGCTCGAACGGCGCGGTGCGGAAGTGCTCATCCATGTCGTGGAACCCGCCGAGCATGTCGCGGAAGCCGGCGGGACCGATCGCGAGCATGGTCGAGAGCCCGATCGGCGAGTCCATCGAGTAGCGCCCGCCGACCCAGTCCCAGAAGCCGAACATGTTGGCCGTGTCGATACCGAACTCGGACACCTTCTCGGCGTTCGTCGAGACGGCGACGAAGTGCTTCGCCACGGCCTCGGTGCGCCCGCCGAAGGCGCGCAGCAGCCAGTCGC
>DATJZY010000059.1 GCA_035577985.1 Candidatus Eisenbacteria bacterium | reverse complement strand
CGCGCGAGCGCGAGGGCCGGAGCGAAGACGTCGAGCCCGACGACGCGCAGGGCCGGGAATGTCGTTGCCATCGCGATGGCGAGCCACGCGACGCCCGTGCCCACGTCGAGGAAGGTCGCGCCGTCGCTGCCGAGGCGCGCTCCGAGCTCGCCGAGCGTCGGGACGATCTGCGCGATGACCTGCGCGACCGGCGTGGACAGGCGCCCCTGGCTCTGCAAAAGCGCGGGATCGTCGAAGCTCCAGCCGGCGGGCCTGTCCGGGTTCTCCACGAGATCGACGGACTGACGCAAGAACGCACGGATGCCGCCCGCGATCGCGAGCTTCAGGTCCGTCGGCATCGCCGCGAGCTCCGCTTCGTCGACGCCGAGGGTGCGGAGCACGTCGGTGAGCGCCTCGTGCACGCGGGGATCGACCGCAAGCCCCTCCGTCTGGATCCGGAGCACCGCTCCCAGAGCTCCGAGCGCCTCCATCGGGCCGTTCAGTTTCTGAACGAGCAGCGGAAGGTCCGTGGGTTTCATCGAGATCTCGCACGCGGGCACCCGGCGCGCCGTGTGCCGTCAGATAGCGGAACTACGCGAGCGAAGCGAGCGCGCCGAAGGCGGCGGGGGGAGCAGTTCGCCGAAGGCGAAGCTGAGATGTGATGGGGTGGCACGCGACCTGGTAGCCGTCGGAAGTCCGCGCCTGGTGCCGGAGCGTCGCGGAGTGCTCGCTCGGGTCAAGGGTTCCCTCGGCAGCCTCGGCGGCTGCGCCGCCCTGGACCCGGGCTGCGCGCTCCGCTCGAGTCGGCGGGTTATCGGCGCAGCGGCAGGGAGTGGCTGGCCCCGTTCCACGAGGTCGCGAAAACTTCGTGCCTCAGCAAAACAACGCGCTCGAAGGCGCATGCAGGAAGGAGCCAGCCATGGACCATATTGCAATCGATCTGGGCGGCAAGGAATCTCAGATCTGCGTTCGGTCAGCCGACGGCACAATTATCGAGGAGCTTCGCTGGGGAACCCGGCGACTGGACGCTTATCTCAAGAAGCGTCCGCGAGGTCGGGTCATCCTAGAGACGTCGAGCGAAGCGTTCAAAGTTGCCGACGCGGCCCTCGAGCTCGGGCACGAAGTCCGGGTCGTCCCGGCGACACTGGTGCCGGCGCTCGGAGTCGGAGCTCACGGCGTCAAGACCGATCGCCGCGATGCTCGAGTACTCAGCGAAGTTTCGTCACGTGTCGATCTACCTTCCGTCCACATCCCGAGCGCGATCTCTCGCTCTTGGAAAGCAACGTGCACTGCTCGCGAGTCGCTCGTCACTGCCAGGACGCAGCTGATCAACTCGACGCGCAGCTGGATGCGTTGCAATCTGCTCACCAGTTCCTCGCGCTCGTCCGACACGTTCGTGCGGAGACTGCGCGCTGCTGCTCTAGCCAGCCCCCACGGATTGCCCGACTTCATCGAGCATCAGCTTCAGGTCATCGAAGTGCTCAACGACCGAATTGCTCAGGCCGATGCGCAGCTCAAGCTTCTGGTGAGCGAGCATCCGGTTTGCCAGCGCCTCATGACCATTCCCGGCGTGGGTCCCGTCACGGCGCTCCGGTTCGTCGCGGCCGTCGATCGGATCGAGCGCTTTCCCGATGCTCACTCGCTGCAGTGTTACCTGGGCCTCGTTCCTGGAGAAAACTCCAGCTCCGAGCGCAAGAGACGCACTTCAATCACCAAGGCTGGGCCGCCACGAGTTCGCTGGGCCCTCGCCCAGGCGGCGTGGAGCTTCCGGCGCACCCAGAAGGCCGCTCCGCTGGCGCTCTGGGCCGACGAAGTAGAAAAGCGACGTGGCAAGATGATCGCCATGACCGCCCTCGCGCGACGCCTTGCAGGCATCATGTACGCGATCTGGCGCGACTGCTCCCGCTACGACCCCGCCCACCGGCGTCCAGTCCCGGACGCGTAGACAACACTCTGGGCGCCTCTCGCGCCCCGGGCGTCATCAAGACTGCCGAGCGAAAGCTGTCCAAAGGCGGTGACCGCGTGCCCCCCGCTTCGAGGTTCGAGCTGCTTCGCTGCTCGATGCACTCCGAAGCTGCGATTGCGGCCCGCCGATGGATTTCCACCTATGCGTCTCGAACGCGGATACTCGATTCAAGACAGCTCGTCGTTCGCTTCTCCCTGTCGCCCTCTTCCCTGCCCGCACTCTCAGCCAGCCCCCTGGCTCTGCGCACACGTCTGCCCTTGACCGGTACGCCACCCCATACTCGGGGGGCTAAGGCCCCCCTTGTTAGTAAGTCCCGAGGATCGTCTCGCCCGCGACGACGCGCGCGCCCGGTGTGCAGTCGAGCTTCACGTTCGCGCTGTCCGGCACGAAGAGGTCGCACTGGGACCCCATCCGGATCATGCCGATCTTCTGCCCGGCGGAGACGGCTTCGCCCGGCGTGACGTAGGCGTCGCACTCTTTCACGTAACGGTCCGCGATCTGCACGATCACGCACGGAACCTCTCCGTCGATGGCGATCGTGTTGCGCGCGTTCTCCGTGATGTAGCGGCTCCCCTCCTCGTAGGGCTTCATGTCCCAGAGCAGGCGCACGAAGGTCCGCGTCTGGTGCAGGTTCTCGTGAACCGCCGGCCGCGGCACGATGCTCGAGACGCTGCCCGGCACCGGAGAGCGGATGTAGTGTACCGAAAGGGCCGTCATGTAGATGCCGATGAGCGTCCCATCGCCGTTGCACGGCACCTTGCCCACCCACTCGTCG
>DATJZY010000058.1 GCA_035577985.1 Candidatus Eisenbacteria bacterium | reverse complement strand
GTTGGATTCGGAGGGTCCAGTCCGCGGCTCCGCGCGGGCCTCGACGTTGTAGCGTTGTATGACCTGAGCATCGAGAAGGCTACCCATGGCGCCGTCCGTGAACATCCTCGGGTCGTTTTTCCCGGCGTGGCTGATCAGCATCGTGATCGGCGTGGTCCTCACTCTCGTCGTCAGGCAGGTATTCGTGGCGACGAAAACGGCCGCCGCGCTTCGGCCAGCCGCACTCGCATACCCGAGCCTGGCGTTCATTCTCATCTTCGCGACTTGGCTGATCTTGTTCGGAGGCTGAGGTGCGAGACGTGCGCCCCATCTTGGAGCGGTTCCTCGTGCCCGGCCTGCTGGCTGCGGCGATCGTGCTGGGCGCGGTAGTGGTCCACCGCATCGTGTGGAACCCAACGACCGACGACGCGATCGTCATGGCCGACATCATCAACGTCGTGCCGCAGGTGAGCGGCAACATCGACGAGCTCCATATCGTCGACAACCAGATGGTGCGGGCAGGAGAGCTTCTCTTCGTCATCGATCAGCGCCCGTATCGGATTGCCGTGGAGCGCGCGCGCGCGGAGGTCGCCGCGCTCGACGGCGAGATCGACGTGACGCAGCGGCGGATCGAGGGACAACGCTTCGCGGTCGAAGGCGCGAGGGCGGCGCTCCGCCGCGCGGAGGCCCAGGCGAAGAAGGCCAGCGACACCCGTCGGCGAATGGAGCCGTTGCTCGGCAAGGAGTTCGTGACGCCCGAGCAGGTGGATCAGTCTCGCACCGCGGAGCTCACGGCGCAGGCTTCGGTCGACGAGGCGCGTCAGAAGGCCGATCAGGCCGAAAAGGACGTGGGCAACCTGCTCGCGCTCCAGGCCAAGCGGGATGCGGCGCAGGCGGCGCTCGCCAAGGCAGAGCTCGATCTCGGCTACTGCACCGTGAGCGCTCCCTTCGACGCCCGCGTCGTCAACCTGCATACGGCGATCGGACAGTTCGTGGCGCCGGGGCCGGTGCCGGTATTCTCGCTGGTGGACGATCGGGCCTGGTACGTGTTGGCGAACTACCGCGAGACCGACCTCACCCACATCGCGCCGGGCATGGAGGCCGAGCTCTACGTGCTGAGCGATCCGAGCCATCGCTTCCGCGGCATCGTGCAGGGGATTGGCTGGGCCGTGAACCCCGAAGACATGCAGATCACGCCCGGGCTCCCGCGGATCCAACGCGAGCTCGAGTGGGTGCACATCGCGCAGCGCTTTCCGGTCCGCATCCGCGTCGAGGATCCGCAGCCGCGCGAGCTGCTTCGCGTGGGGGCCTCTGCCGTCGCGATCGTGCGAAGCGGGTCCTCTCCCCGCGCGCAGGTCGGCACCCGCTGAAGGGGAACGGCGCGTGTTCGCCACGAGCGGCACGTCGATGCGAGCCGCGAGCGGGGCAGCAGCCATCCCCTCGCTGATCGCGTTCCTGCGTCGGGAGCTCGCGCCGTTTCCCGGTCGCGGCATCGCCACCTGCCGCATCGTCGTGGCGTGCGTCGTCGCCGTCGTGTTGTGCATGACGCTTCGCGTGCCGGATGCCTATCTCGCCGTGTGGGTGGTGTTCAAGATCGCGCTCGAGGAGTCCGGCGAGACCCTGCTGACTGGCATCCTCTGTCTAGCGACGCTCACGCTCGCGGTCGCCGTCTCGCTCGTGCTGTTGTTCGTCTCGATGGACCAGCCGTCCCTGCGCTTCTGCCTGGTGGGGGCGACCGCAGCCGCAGCGTTCTTCCTGCGCCGCATCTTCGCCATCGGCGCCGTCGGGTTCCTGTTTGGGCTGGTCCCGACCGTCGCTCTGACGCTGCCGGACTTCATGCCGACTCCAGACCGCGCCGTGCGACTCACGCTGTGGCTGTGGCCCATGTTCGGGCTCGGCATCGCCTGCGCAGTCGCGGCCAACCTGTGGATTGCGCCCACCGATCCACTGCGGCTGCTCCGCGAAGACCTGCTCCGCCGCGTGGACGCCGCCGGAGCAGCCATCGCAGCGAGTCTCGGCCGCCGCCCCGTCGACGCGCGTGGCCTCGCGCCGCCGGCGACGCTGGGGATCGCGAGGGTGCTGGGCCTCCTGCGCAGCGCGGAGCTCGTGCACCCGTCCCGGCGTGCCCGGCACGCGCAGCAGAGCGCGTTGATCACGCTGACGGATCGACTGCAGACTGCCGCCGCCGCGCTGCAGGACGTGTCGATCGAGCCGAGCCCGGCGGAGCGCGCGCGGTTGGGAGCGCTTGCAGCCGACTGCGCCCGCCTGCGGCACGCGATCGAGAGCGACGAGGCGCTCGCGCCGGTGACGGAGGCGCCCGCACCGCGCGCGGCCGATCGCGGCTCCGCGCTGCTGCCCGTACTCGTCGAGCTCGAGAACGTCGTCGCGCTCGCGCAACAGGTGCTGGCCTCCGATGCGATCGCGATCGCGAGCGCCGCGCCCGAACCCGAGCGCACCCGCTTGTTCGTGGCGGACGCGTTCACGAATGTCGAGTACGTCCGCTACGCGCTGAAGGGCGCGCTTGCCGTCCTGATCTGTTATCTGCTGATGCATGCCGTCGACTGGCCTGGCATCCGCACGTGTTACATCACGTGCATGATCGTGGGCCTGACGAGCGAGGGCGCCACGATCCAGAGGGGCACCTTGCGCATCGCGGGAGCCCTCGTCGGCGGGGCAATGGGCTTCCTGGCCATCCTGCTGCTGATCCCGAACATGGAGTCGATCACGTCGCTCGCGCTGCTCGTGGCGGCCGGCACCGCGGTGGCCGCGTGGGTCTACGTCGGCAGCGCGCGCATCTCCTATGCGGGAGTGCAGATCGCCCTCGCCTTCTTCATCTGCGTGATCCAGGCCTTCGAGCCGAGCTGGTACTTCTACACCATTCGGGATCGCCTGGTGGGCATCCTGCTCGGCAACGCCATGATCAGCCTGGTCTTCCTCGGCGTCTGGCCGGTCCGCGCGGGCACGGCCATGTGGATCGGCCTTTCGTCGGCGTTGCGTGCGATGGCCGACCTCGCCCGCGTCGGGCGCGTGAGCGACGACCAGGCGATCATTGCCCGCGCCATCCAAGGCTTGCGTTTGCGCGCCTACCGCCACTTCGCGGCGGCCCAGCAGTCGAGCGAGGAAGAGGCCTTCGAGTGGACCTCTCGCGAGCGCGACGGCGCGGCGCAGAGACACTTCCCGGCAGCGATCGCCGAGGCTCAGTCGGTCTTCCTGACCCAGCTTGCGATCGCGAGCCAGCGACCCGCCGTTGCGCCGACGAAGCTGCCGCCGTCGTTGGTCGCCGCGACGCGCCGCTTCGACGACCGGGTGGGAGCGAGTCTAGAGGTCATCGCCGATCGCACGTCGGCGTCCGTACTTCGAGAGATTCCGGACCTGCGCGAAGCGCTGGCCGAGTGGGCGGGTGTCGCGGACGCCATGCGCTCTCAGATCGCGAACCGGGAATGGGCGCTCCAAGTCGAAGGTCGGCTCGCCCTGTATCGCCGGCTGGTGCCACGACTCGAGCGGCTCGCGTCCGCGGTGATCCGTTGATGCGGAGCGCGCGAGTCCGATGCGGGCCCAGTGCGACGGTTCTCCTCCGGCTCGTCGCGCCGCTGCTCGCTGGCTGCGCGGCCTATGCGCCGCTCGCGAACGCGCCGCCATCCGCGGATCGCCCGTGGAAGGGCTCGGATCTGGAACGCGTGGCAGCCGGGCTCGCGCGCCCCGAAGCCGGCGAGCGCCCGGGATCTCCGGAGCCCGTCGCGATCGATGCACAGAAGATCTACGAGCTCGCCGAGCTGATCGACGTCGCGCAGCGCAACAACCCCGAGACGCGCGTCGCTTGGGAGCGCGTCCGCCAGGCGGCGATCGGGACCGGCCTCGCCGAGGGCGCGTACTATCCGAAGCTCGCCGCGGTCGCGACCGCCGCGATCGCATCGGTGCCGCTCCCGATTCCCGAGACGGTAGTCCCCGGCGGCGTGTTCCGGGCCGACACGCATTTCCTCATCCCCGCGTTGAGCCTCGAGTGGCTGCTGCTGGACTTCGGCCGCCGCCGCGCCGCGGTCGATGCGGCCCAGGCGCTCGTCGCCGAGGCCAACGCGGGGTTCAATGCGAAGCACCAGGAGGTCGTTTTCGACGTCACCCGGGACTTCTACGCGCTGACGGCGGCACGCGGCAAGCGGCACGCCAACCAGGCGGCCCTCGACTCGGCGCGCAGCGTCGAAGACGCCGTGGTCGCGCGCAAGGAGCACGGCCTTGCCACGCGGCCCGAGGTTCTGCAGGTGCAGGAGGAAGTCGCGAGAGCCGCGTACGAACTCGAGGACGCGATGGCCGCGGAGCACGACGCCCGCATGGCGCTCCTCGAGAGTGTCGGAATCGGACCCGCTACGCCGATCGAGATCGTCGACGTCTCGCAGCGGCCGTTGCCTCGGGAGCTCACGGAGTCGGTCGACGAGGCCGTGGACCGCGCGCTGGCCCAGCGCCCGGATCTGATCGCGCTGCTCGCGAGCGTGCAGGCCCAAGAGGCCGAGGTGAGGCGGGCGCGCGCCGAGTTCTGGCCGCGGCTCGCGGCGCGGGGTGAAATCGGCGGGAACTTCGGCGAGCTCAAGGTCGAAGACAGCAGCTATCAGGGAGTAGGCGAAGCGCAGTACTCCGTCGGACTGCGTTTCGAGTGGGATCTGTTCGAAGGCTTCGAGCGCCGGAACAAGGTGAAGCTGGCCGAGTCGCGGCGGCGCGAGGCGGAGAACGAGCTGGAGCACGCGAAGGAGAAGACCGTTCGCGAGGTGTGGAAGGCGTACAACGACGCCAAGGTCGCTCTCGCGAAGCAGCGCGCTGCAGCGGCGCTGCTCGACGCCTCCGAGCGAGCGTGGGCGGCGACGTTCGAGTCCTACCAGCACGGTCTCGCGAGCTTCCCCGATGTGCGCGAGGCGGAACGCAGCCTGGCTCAGGCGCGCGCGCGCGAGCAGGCGGCTCGCGCGGAGGCCTGGACGCAGGCCGCGGCCTTCGCCGTCAGCACGGGAGACCTGGCGCAACCTTGATCGCACTCAGCGCCGCGCGAGCTCCTCGTCGAGGATCGGCACCAGGAAGTTGCAGGCCTGCACGCTCTGCACGAAACACAGCTTGAGGACTTCGATGAGCTCTTCCCAGGTGGCCCCGGCTCGCATCGCGGCCTTGATGTGCCGGCGCGTCTCGGCTGGTTGGAGATGTCCCTGTGATGCGTAGTAGGCGACGCTCAGGAAGGCGAAGAGCTTCGGCGCCATGACGCCACTCTTTTCCAGTTCCACTCGGGTGGCAATGACTTCCTCGGTCCACTCTGGATCCAGGTAGACGAAGGAATCCCAGACGCCATCCCATCGGCCGGCAGCCCGCAGCATGTCGACGGTCGGCGTCGGCGCCTGCGCCGGCGTCCGTCGGCCCTCGAGGTCGGACGGGGGTAGCTCTTCGACCAGAAGGTGGCCCGCGAACGCGCTAGAACGAACGGAGCGCAGCGCGGACAGCTTGAGGACCAGCAGGATTTCGTCGCGACTGGCTCCGGCCTCCAGTGCCGCACGGATGTGGCGGCGAGCGCTCTCGGGATGCGGGACTGCGGCTCCGGCGTTCAATGCGATGCTGATGAGCTCCACTGTCTTGCGGGAGAGCACCCCAGACTGCCACGGATTGGTCGTCATCCGAAGGCAAGTCTCGGCCCAAGCCGGGTCCCATTCGCGCAAGAGATCCAGCGCTCTCTCCCACGTGCCGCCCGTCGCGGCGGCGGAGGCTCGCGTACCCTCGCCACTTCGCGTCGCATCGTCCCTGGTCATCTTCGCCTCCCCATCCCATCCGTGCTCCCGGGAGGGTCCGTCCGAATGCCCAGCGCTGCAACTCGGCCCGCCCCGATCGACGACCGGCTTCCTGTTCGCGGATCAGCCCACGAGTCGGGCGGCTATCGCCACGAGCGCGAAGCTTGCCGCCAGGAACGCGAACGATTCGATACTTGTGAGTATGCGCAGCTGCGCCGGTGGCCAACCACGGACAGCAACCGATCAACAAGGTGTTGGAAACGAGCAGCGCCCAGCAATCGTTCGATCAGCAGGAACGGGATTGCCGCGGGACTGGTCGAGACGATCCCGAGCAGCGCGCTCAACAGCGCACCGTAGACGCCTCGCCCGCGAAGGCCATCCCCGTCATCGCGAGCGCTCCTCTTCCCTGGAATCCCTCGTCCTGCAGCGTCCGCTGCGCGGCGAGAAACGTGACCACCGCCGTGGCATCGAGCATGCCGAGGTCGAGATCGTCGGAGGACGTGCCCAGCGCGCCTCGCACGCCGGAGCAGGCGGCTACGCCAATGGCGCGCCGAAATATCGGCGCCCTCGGCAGAGCCAGTCCGACGTCTACGAGGCGGTCGGCGGATGGGAGATCGTGGCTACAGATGCTTTCGCCGCGAGAAGGCGGAAGCAGAAGACGGCGCCGCGATCGAGGTTCGACTCGGCCCACAGGCGGCCCCCGTGCACCTCGATGATCGAACGACTGATCGCGAGGCCCAGGCCCATGCCGTGCGGTTTGGTGGTATAGAACGCCTCGAAGAGGCGGTCCGTCTCCTCGGGCTGCAGGCCGATCCCGCGGTCCTGCACGCTGATCCTCACCGCAGGGTGACCGTCCTGCTCATCGAGCTGCCCGACGATCGCGAGCTTCCGCTCGGCCTCTTCGACGCTGCTCATGGCGTCCATGCCGTTGATGACCAGGTTCAACAACACCTGCTGGAGCTGCACGCGGTCGCCGACCACGACGGGGAGGTCGGCAGGCATGTCCGTGCAAATCGACACGTGACGCGCAGCGAACTCGGCCGCAGCCAGCGCGAGCACGTCCTTCACGACGTCAACGAGCCGCAGCTCCGCCCGTTCGGGCGTCGAGCGCTTCGCGAGGGCCCGCACGCGCTCGATGATCGCGCTCGCCCGTTCGGCATCGGCGACGATGTCCCCCAGAACCTCTTGCAGCTCCCCCCGCTCCTGGCGCCCACTCGCGAGCAGCGCGCGACACGCACTGGCGTTGTTGGTGATGGCGGCGAGCGGCTGATTGAGCTCGTGTGCGAAGGAGGCGGTCACCTCGCCGAGCGTGGTCACGCGCGTCACGTGCGCCAATGCCGCCTGCGCCTCGCGCAGCGCCTGCTCCGAAATCTTGCGATCCGTGATGTCCCGCACGAGCGCGATGGCGAAGCGATGGCCGTCCTCGGAGCGGAACACACGCGTGCGGACCTCGCTCGGGAACAGAGTCCCGTCCTTTCGGCGATAGCGACTCTCGAAAGTGACGACGTCCTCGCCTCTCGCATGACGCTCGCGGATCCAGTTCATGTCCAAGTCCGCATCGAGATCGGCCGCGGTCTTCCCGATGAGCTCGTCGCGCGTGTAACCGCTGCTCTCGCACGCCCGGCGGTTGACATCGATGACGATGCCCCTCTCGTCGGACAGGAAGAACGCATCGCTCGCGTGGTCGACCAGGGTGCGGAAACGGGTCTCGCTCGCGCGCAGCTCGTCCTCGGCGCGCCTGCGCTGGGTGATGTCCTCGCACGCGACGAGGACGACGACGTCGTCGGCCGCCGTCCGCATCGTTCTCGCGGTCTCGCGAACCCACAGCACCGTGCCGTCCTTGCGGATCTTGCGGATCTCCCAGCTCATCGCCTCGCCAGGATGCGCGACGCAGTCGGCGACGTGCCGGCGGGCAGCCTCTCGATCGTCGTCGAGGAACACGTCCAGCACGGGGCGACCCACCAGCTCCTCGACCGTGTAGCCGAGCTGCTCGGCGCCGAACGGGTTGACCGAGATCACCGTGCCGGCGGGATCGAGCATGAAGTACATGGTCGGGTTGTGCTCGAAAACCGCCCTCCACTTCTCCTCGCTCATCCGCAGTGCTTCTTCGGCGTGTTTCTGATTCGTGATGTCGTTGGCCGTCACGAGAAAGGCGACCGGATTGCCCGATGTGTCTCGCTGGACCACGCTCCGAGACGCGACGATGGTGCGCTTCCCGGTGCGCGTCGTGGTAATGAGCTCGCCCTGCCAGGAGCCGGTTCGCAGCAGCTCCTCAGCGATGTTTGAGATCGGCTCGAGATATGTCGTCTGCAGGAGCTCGTGCGCGGCCCGGCCGAGCGCTTCGTCGGCCGTCCATCCGTACACCTCTTCGGCGCCTTGATTCCAATAGGTGATGCGATCGTCCATGCCGGTGATGCAGATCGTGTCGTGTGTCAGATCCAGGAGTCGAGCCCGCTCCTCCGAGAGCCGCGCGACTCGCGTCGATCGGCTGACGAGGCGCGTCGTCACGAGCGCGGTGAGCAGGAACGCCGCCAGCTCCACGGCGTCCGCGGGGCTCTCGATCCGGAACGTGAAGATCGGCTTGACGAAGAAGTAGTTCAGAGACGCGACGGCCGAGAGCGACAGCAAGGCGAGCGGGATGAACTCGCTCACGAGGGAAAGCAGGACGATGACGATCAAGCAGAGGAACGCGGTCGGGGTCGAGTCGAATCCGAGGTCGAAACACACGAGCGTCACCACGGCCAGGGCACAGAGACCCAGCAAGAAGCTGCCGATGGCTCGCGGAAGCGCTCGCGTTCGTGGCCCGCTCATCGCGGTCCCCGGTTCAGGTCACGCAATTATGCACGAGCGGAGAGCCACAAGCAGGCCCGCACGGTAGAACCGGGAGCCGTCGCCACGATCGATCTGCCGCGCTCGTGTCTTCGAGGGTCGTCCTCATCCTGTACTCCATTCTCGCCGGGCCGGCGTCCTGGCGGTCGGGGAAGGTCACATCAAGCTCGATCGTCGAGGTACCAGGGGACATCGACCACGACGATGTGTCGCTCCCCTTGCAACAAGAGGAGAGCAGCCATCAGAAACGGTGAACCCGATCTTCACCTGGGTGCGTCTCGCCCAGCGCATCGCGGTGCGGATCGAGATCACCGACTCGCCCGATGGCGTCGTCCTGGTCCCGGCGCCCGCACTGACCAGCTTCCAGGAGGGGATCGCGCTGTCGAGCAAAATCCGCCCGGCGCCCGTCTTCGAGTCGGGGAACTCGAGCTAGCGCCGCCCGACGTCGACGCCCTCCCATCAGAGCCGCCGTGCGCCGCCATGGCCCGCCGCCCTCAAGGAACCGCGCAGGCTGCCGGGATGGCGGCACGCGCGCCGGTCACTCGGCAGCCTGCGTCCGGATCCGGCCGGGGTGAATCGCGTCCCGGCCGCGCGCCTCGGCACGCCGTTTGCTCGAGAGCACTGCGATGGACACCGTGACCGAACACCGGATCCGGACGCTCGTCGACGCGGGGGTTCGACGCGTCCATAGACTCGTCGGAGACGGCGGCAACCCCGTAGCCGAAGCCATTGCCTTGTCCGCGAGCGGCACTCATGCCCCGACTTGCGATTCCGCCCGATCCGGCCCGACCGTGGCTTCGCCTCCCGCTCACGTCCCGCCTTGGGCGCGCTTCGAATCGCACCCCGGTGGCGCGTGGAGGCGTGCCTGGCTGTACCCAACGCTGCGGCTGACGGCGAAGCGCATGTGGACCCACGGCGCCAACATCGCTTTGCTGCGCG